>JACUUF010000136.1 GCA_014859465.1 Methyloprofundus sp. | reverse complement strand
GAGCAGAGGACTGAAAATCCTCGTGTCGGCGGTTCGATTCCGTCCCTGGGCACCACTAAATACAAGGCTTCTAGCCTTATTCAAAATGACGACAACACAACCAGTGTCAACCAATCGTCAACAAAAAAACTTAATCCTAAAAAATATCGTAAATTCTGGGTAGACTTAGCCGTAAATGACTATGATAAGTTTGAAATTT
This sequence comes from Methyloprofundus sp., assembly GCA_014859465.1. Lineage (GTDB taxonomy): Bacteria > Pseudomonadota > Gammaproteobacteria > Methylococcales > Methylomonadaceae > Methyloprofundus. The sequence goes on along the minus strand of JACUUF010000136.1, from coordinate 9,140 downwards.
ACGCTTCTAAGAACAACGTTTCCGTATATAAAGCAACTCGCCTTATTGTTACTGCCTTTATAAATGGCAAGCTTATCCCCAAGCCCCCTATTGATTCAAGTACACAAAGTTAATCTTCTCGGCTTGCGCTCAATGATTATGCCCTCTCACTGTCGCTGTCGGTCGTTAAAAGCATTAAATTCTTTTATATTCAGCGTTAGCAAGGGCGCGAAGCGTGTAATTTACCCTTGCTAACGCTGAATATAAAAGTAATATTGTTTATCGACCGATGGCTTCAGTTAGAGGGTATATGCTCTTGAGCTTGAGCAGAGGGAGTGTTTTTCATATTCGAGCCATTAATAATATAAGTCAATAAACCCTTACACACCCTAACCAACCATTAACTGAACTATACGAACAATATAATTTTTCTGGTTCGATTATGCTTATCAATAAAATTAATGTTAAATAACCTATAAGCGCGTTCACCTATTTATATTTAATACTTTAATGGTTCACGCGCGAAAACATCAATGTTTATTCAATGAAAACTTTCGCGTATGGGCTTAATATCCTAGCTTCTTCTAGGTGATCTGGTGAAAGGTGTGCATATCTCATTGTCATTGTTAAGCTTTGATGACCTAGTAATTTTTGCAAAGTTAGAATACTCCCGCCATTCATCATAAAATGACTTGCAAAGCTATGTCTTAAAACGTGTGATGCCTGTCCAACTGGTAATTTAATACTAGTTTTCTGTAATGCACGCCTAAAGGCTTGTATACAGTCTTTAAAAATAGGGCTTTCAAAGTCTTTTGCGTGTTTTATTAAAGCAATAGCTAGTTCTTCTGGTATTGGTATGGTTCGCGTTTTTCCGCTCTTGGTGCCTGTGAATGTAATGCAATTATTTTTGATATTACGGCATGTTATCCCCAAGGCTTCAGACCACCGCGCCCCCGTTGCAAGGCATACCTTACAAATAAGCGAAACATGCACACTATTGCAAGCGTCTAATTCAATAAACAATTCTTTTATTTGTTTTTCTGTTAAGTAACTTAGCTCTTTTTCATCTATTTTTAACTGTTTTATCTTCCCTGCTGGGTTTTCCTTGTTCCATATACCTAAGCGTATAAGTTCGTTAAATGCTCCTCTTAGATAAGCCATTTCTCTATTAACTGCATTTGCCGTTATCCCTGCTAAAATCCTTTCTTGTCTATAGTTGCTTAATACTTCGGTAGTTAGGTTTAAAGCGTAAGGGTTTCCTATGCGTTCGCTTAATAATAAAATTCTGCTATACGTGTTTTTATGTGCTTTCAGCGTCTTTCCGTGGTGGTCGTACCAATAAGCTAATAAATCGGACAAACGCCTTAAATCTTTCTTTTCTGGTTGCCAGCTGGGTGTCTTGGTTGTAGTATTCCTTATAAGCGCTTCCCACCGTAACGCCTCCATTTTGGTTTTTAGCGTTTTCCTGTACCGCTTTCCACCTCTTCCTTCTGGCTGAATGTCCACCATATAGCCTTTATCTGTTTTTGTTATTGCCAAGATAGTTCCTTTTTTAAAATTAAAATAGCGCCCTCTTCTGGAACGGGGGCAATATTTTTTGCATTTATGTTTTTAAAAAGTCGATTTTTTAAATTTCTCTCTTAACGTCTCTGTATCACGTTACTTAGAAACATTAAAAAGCTGTTATTAACTGCTATTAAACGTCACTAATTATTCTATAATTCTTAGAGTGGGCGCTTCCTTTCGTTGTTTTGATAGCTGGGCTATTGTTTCCTCAAGTGAAGCATTTAGTATGTTAAGTATTACTCCAACGTGCGCTGAATCCCCGTTATTCCCCATTGCTAGTAACTCAAGCCCCATGTAAGCACTTGTTAGATTGTCTAATTGGTCTTTAATTTCTACTATTTTATTCATCATTTTCTACCTTTTCTTGTTAAAAATAACTATTTCTTGTTAAGTTATATTCGATTATACATAAGCCGCCATTAAAAGCCATTAAAAATTGTTAAGAATTAATAATAAATAGTAATTGCTAATAACTTATAGTTGCTTATAATGTGATATATGAAACCAACACGCAAAAAATGTACTAACGCTCAATTAATAGAATTGACCGCTTTTGTTAGGGAATTACTTCCTAAGCATGAAGTGGTTAATATTTTAGCTACTCCTGAACAATGGGATATATGGAACGCTTATCTTAAAAGAGAAAGGTATATTTTTCTTGAGGGTCAGCCTGAACAGATATTAATAGACTTTACTAAGATAATGAATATGACTAAAGACATACCTAAACAGCCTGAAACTATAGAATCTAAGCCAATAGATAAGCCAACAAAGCGCGGGCGCGGTAAAGGGACAAAACTAGTTAAAAAGGTAACATCTATTGCTTTGGATAATGATATATATAAACAGCTTGAGGATTTAGCTAAAAATCAGGATCGTTCCGTGGGTTCTTTAATAAGGTTGGCAATAGCTCAATTTTTATATAAAGAATAAAAAGGTAACCTTTTAATAAAGGGTCTTTCTACTGTCAACCAATCGTCAACAACAATGGCTTTTAATGGCAATTAACCACATATTTAAATCAATAAATTGGACATAAACGCATGATAAATATAGAAAATCAAAAACTTACACATGAAATTATAGGGACTGAAAATCCTCGTGTCGGCGGTTCGATTCCGTCCCTGGGCACCATGCTAAAGCCAAATAAATAAAGGGTTGTAGGATTTTTCTTCTACAACCCTTTTTTTGCCTATTTGCCAACGAAACACCTCACAGCAACAGCCAAGTTTCAGCACGTTGTTCCATTATTTTTAAAGGCCATGTCACCGCTAAGTGTCGAAAATCTCCAAGGGCATAGTGTAGCAATGCCTCATAAGGTAAATCGCGGTTCCGATCCATTACTCTGCACCATCCTAAATAACTGGACAGATACTTAGTTACTACTCCGAGGGTAACCTCCTCCCCGAAAAATAGTTAAGCAAACATCAATTCCTGCTATAAATCTTAATAGAGAATTTATGTATTTGTGTAAAATACCTAGTTAGCAAATGGTCTTTAATCGTTAAAAAATGAGCGAGTGTTTCATTTTTCAGTTTGTTAGCAGATAACTTTAGGTTTCATTTTCCTTAAAAATCGACTGATATCAGCTAAGCTTTGTGCATTTAGCCTTGCAAATACAACGAATAATAGAAAAATAACGAAATTAAATACCCAAAAACACTATAATTACTGAGATTGACTCACCAACTTATGCTTTGAAACATTTTTTCTGCTAGTTTGTCGGTTGAAACTTTTGAGAGGGAACTTATTTTTTGTTTCAAGAAAAGAGTATAAAATCTTTATGCTCTTTAACTTATCCTAAATTTGATTTAAAGACACGTATCTAGCCTGATTCTTTTACCCATACATTTTCGACTCTATGTCTGCATATTCCATTATTTTAGATTCACCCATCCTCCTCAGTTTGCTCGCTGGAGTACTGGGCTTATTAGTCGGTAGTTTTCTCAATGTCGTTATTTATCGCTTACCGGTGATGATGCAGCAAGGCTGGAAGCGAGAGTGCCAAGAATTTCTTGAACTGCCCATTGACGAGCCTAGCGAACCGTTTAATTTATCCTTGCCTGGTTCACATTGCCCCAAATGCAAGGCAAGCATTAAGGCTTATCAAAATATCCCTGTCTTTAGTTACTTATTGTTGCGCGGTAAATGCGCTAATTGCGCGACGCCTATTTCTGCGCGTTACCCATTTATTGAAGCATTAACTGGTTTATTGTCGGCTGTCGTTGCTTATCAATTAGGTGGCCAGATTGAAACCTTATTCGCGTTGGTCCTAACATGGACGCTTGTCGCTCTTAGCGGCATTGATTTTGACCATCAATTATTACCAGACAATATTACTCTGCCAGTATTATGGTTAGGCTTATTATTAAGTTTATTTAATGTCTTTACTGACCCTGTATCCAGCATTATTGGGGCGATTGCAGGCTATATGGTGTTGTGGTCTATTTACCAGGCATTCAAACTGCTGACCGGTAAAGAAGGCATGGGGTATGGTGACTTTAAGCTACTCGCCTTGTTTGGCGCTTGGTTGGGTTGGCAATATCTGCCGTTAATTATTCTGCTCTCTTCTTTGGTTGGTGCCATTATTGGTGTTGCTATGATTTTAGTGCTTGGCCGTGATAAAAATATCCCTATTCCTTTTGGCCCATATCTCGCTGTTGCCGGTTGGATTGCATTACTATGGGGCGATCAAATTAATACCCTTTACCTAAACAGTGTGGGATTATAAATCTTTATGTATAAAGTAGGATTGACTGGCGGCATAGGTTGCGGCAAAACAACGGTAGCCAATTTATTTAAACAACTTGCCGTGCCCATTATTGATGCCGATGAAATTGCTCACGCAATTGTCAGTCCGGGAGGAATTGCACTCACGCAAATCAGCCAGAAATTGGGTCAAATGTATATTTTACCGGATGGTAATTTAGACCGGAGTAAACTTAGAGAGACTATTTTCAATAATGCCGAGAAAAAATCTCAGCTGGAAAAAATCATGCACCCTCTTATTTACGCTGAAATAGATCAACAGCTTAGTAAATTGTCTGCTCCCTATGCCATACTGGCTATTCCACTTTTACTGGAAACCAAGATGCAAAGGTTTGTCGATCATATTTTAGTGATTGACTGCCCTATGGAAGTACAGATTAATCGGGTAGAATTACGTGATAAACTCAGTGCGGCACAAATTACCGCGATCATTAACAGCCAAGTAAGTCGAACAGAACGTTTAGCACAAGCAGACAGCCTTATTGACAACACCCAGGACCAGGACCAGCTAAGTCAACAAGTCAATCACTTACATAAGCAATTCCTCACACAAGCGCAGTGACTACAGAATATATTAGCTATGAATTTCCTCTTAATGAACGCATCCGTGTCTTCATTCGCCTAGAGCAACTGTTTTTACAGCTCGATCATTTCTTACTGGGGACAAACATTTGGGACAAACGCACCACAGTAAGTACTCTAGTCGATATTTTACAGATTTTCACGCGCCACGATTTAAAGGCTGAAACACTTAAAGAGCTAGAGCGCCACTCCAATAGATTAAACCAACTTTCGACACATGAAGGTGTAGATACAAAAAGACTACGTCAAATCATCAGCGAATTAAATTCTACCAGCAAAATTCTCTACGCAACCAATGGCAAAATAGACCTTTCCAGCATGAAAAGCGATTTATTCAAAACCATCACCCAACGCAGCAGTATTCCGGGTGGTACATGCTCATTTGACTTGCCTTCCTACCATTTTTGGTTAGAAAAAAATACACAACAGCAAGAACAAGATTTAAATTTGTGGATCAGTCAATTCGCAACTATTCGCAGAGCCATCGACCTGATTTTGAATTTTATTCGCTTAAGCGGTGAAACCAGCAATGAAACGGCTGAAAAAGGCTTTTATCAGTTTAATTTAGAGCCCTTACTGCCATACCAAATAATCACTATCAAACTATTGCGATCCGCCCCCTATTTTGTCGAAATCAGTGGCGGCAGGCATCGCTTTACGGCGCGCTTTATGTATTCAGCAATGGGGACAACACGCCCCAAACAAGTGACTGAAGATATTGATTTCCAGCTCACTCAATGTATCTTCTAACTACAGCTGGCACATAAACCATGCAATTCAAGTGTTAGGCATTTCGGCTTAAATTGTATGGACTCACTTAAAGCAAATAAACTGTCATACACAGCCGCTGCGTCTAGCTCATAAGCATTTTTGCAGTTATCACAAATCAAGATCACTGACTTATGCTGCTTTTCCGCCTGCAAACAACCAATAAAGGCATTCAGCGATTCTATTTTATGCACTAATCCGGCTTCTATTAAAAAATCCAAAGCACGGTAAATCGTCACCGGTTTTGCTTTAGGGTCTTCCAACTTAAACAAGTCCAATAGCTCATATGCACCAATGGCTTTATGGCTTGTACAAATTAACTCCAGAATACGTTTTCTAATTACTGTCAGGCGCACCCCTTTTTTTGTACAAATTTGTTCGGCTGATTTTAAGGCATGCCGCATACAACTTTTATGGTTATGTGCTTGCTGTACTGTTTTACTATCAATAGCCTCTGACATACTAAAAGCTCACTCTGATACCTAGCTCTGCACCACGCCCTGGCTCAGGAGCGACCTCTTTCAAAAACGAAGTAGAATTACGGATGGTTTCATTTAATAAATTATTCGCTTTGACAAAAAATAAGGCCTTTACTTTATCTGCAATAAGTACACTATAGTTTATATTCATATCCAATAATAAATAGCCTGACGTTTTAGATTCATTTTCACCGGCATACGTTTGCGCCTCCGCTCGTGTTAAGCGCAACCCTGCCGCAAAGGCATCATAGCCATGATAGTCTAGCTGAAAACCATAGCGCAGTGGTGGCATACGCGGAACATTGCCCCCACCGCTGAGTTCACCGCGCACAAAATCACTGAATAATGTCAGCGCCAACTGATTATCCTCTCCCTGCCAAACAGGAAAAGCCACTTGCGCCTCAAAACCATAAAAACGCGCATCCTGCTGCATGGCCTGATACACAGGTAAACACTCTTGGATAACCGCACAGGTTGACACAAACGTCTCACTATCCATATCAAACCAGTCACCAGTATTTTGCTGGATAATATAATTATTGCTCCAGTTGTGAAAGACATTCAACTCCGTACTGACCCAATCAAAATCGGTTTTGAAACTAAACTCCAAGTTATAAGAGGTTTCCAATGCCAAGTTTTCATCTCCTCGCTCATAGCTTTGCGTGGCAAAATGCACGCCATCAGAGAACAGTTCTTGCACGTCTGGCGCACGTTGCGCATGAGTGAAGGCGAGACTCATCAACAGCTTATCTGTCGCATGCCACAACGCCGATAATGATGCACTTACCGGCGTATGTTGTTTACGCGCAAAGCCCTCAGCATCAATTTGTTGATGCTCAACGCGTAGACCCAGCTCATAAGTGACTGAGCCAGCATGCATATCTTCAACAATAAATCCCGCATAATTTTGCACCGAAGAGGGGGGGATAAATGCTTCCTCGCCTATTGCCTCAATCTCTTTACTCTGCGCCTGAAAACCAAAAACCCCATGATCGATAAAACCCAAAGCCTTATGCACTAATTCTGCACGCGTTTCAATGCCTTGATTATCAAATTGCGTACCCACAGTTATGCCATCTTCTAGTTCCACATGCTGATAATCATTATAGGCAAAACGTAGCTTTATCGTTTCCACCCAAGCAAATGGCTCATATAACTCGGCTTTTACATCATAACGATTTTGCTGCATATCAATACGTACCAGTTCATCTACAGGGGGGACACCGTAATTGTTCTCCAAATGATTATAGGAAAAGCCAATCATGCCCCAGTCATCAATCCAAGAAGCGCCTATCGTGCCAGTCCAGCTTTGCGCGTCGGTATTGGCCACATAACCTAGACCATTTGACTCCGTAGGTACATCGTAATTGCCACTTTCACGAAAAAAACCATCCACATGCCAAGCAACTTTATTCAAACCACCCTCATGTTTTAAGGCGCTGCTCCATTGATTCGAGACCGAGTTATAGCGCTGTTCAAAGGTCGTGCTGAGTGATTCAGGCTGATACAGTGGAATACGATTATCAATGACGTTAACAATACCACCTATCGCGCCACTGCCATATAACAAACTCGCCGGCCCACGCAATACCTCAATACGTTCTGCCAACAAGGCTTCGCTACTATTCGCATGATCAGGACTAAGCCCTGAAACATCAAGGCTACCCAGGCCATTTTGTAGAACCAGCACACGATTACCTACTTGCCCACGAATGACTGGTTGTCCCACACTAGAACCAAACGACATACTATGAATGCCCAACTCCTGTTTTAGGGTTTCGCCAATAGTAGTTGCTTGCTTAAGCGCTAAATTATCGCCAACCAAGATATTAACGGGATGCACTGTTTCTGCTGCTTTTTTATGCAAAGGTGCCGAAATAATCACCGGCTCTAATTCTTGGATCTCGTCGGCCATCAAGTAACCAGAAACACTGCTAAAAAATAATAAGAAAACTTGTCTACGTATCATGCTGAAAAACGCCTCTAAACCCAAAAATGATATGTTATATTATTGCATAATTAGTCTTTTACACAATTATAATCTGTTATTTTTTATCCAGGCTGGGCAAGATTTAGTTTTTATGGAAATACATGGAGATACTAAGAAATGTGAATTTAATATATCCAAAAATTTAGGTTGCAATGCAATCTGTATAGAGTTTGTGGAATACAGCAAGCGCGGAGCATTGCTCTCAAAGAGAAGATGACAAGGAAAGTGGCTCTGAATATTTACCGAAAAAACCAGGCGTCATTAATACTGCCGCAATGCTTCAATATCTAAAATCGCAATAAATTTGCCATCGACTCGAATAACACCCTCTTGAATAAGCTGTTGTAAAATCCGAGAAAACGTTTCCGGGCGAATCGATAAACGAGAAGCGATGACTGTTTTCGGCGCACTCCATTGCAGACGATAAGGCACACTCGCATTAGCTGGAAGTTCACGCAATAAAAACTGCACCACGCGCATTTTTGCATTCTGCAAAGTTAATTGCTCTATCTCTTGCACTGCACCATGTAAACGCTGACTCATATGCCCGAGAATTTGCAGACAACTTTGCGGAGAATGCTCCAACAACGCTCTAAACATCACCATTTCTACGCGAATCAGTCGACTGTCCGTTAATGCTTGGGCATTAACCGGATAAAAACCACCTGCCATAAACATCACCGCTTCAGCAAATGTCTGCCTAGGGCGAATCAGCTCAATCACTTTTTCAGCACCCTCCGGCGACAAACGATACAGTTTAATATCCCCCGTGATTAACAAATAAAAATACTTTGCGACTTGCTGCTGCCTAAATAAAACCTCGCCCTCCTGAATATCTACTGACTTAGAACCTGCCAGCACCAGAGCAAACTGCTCATCATTGAGCCCGGCAAATAAGGCATTTTGACGCAATAATTCCATAAATTTAACTCACTTGATTTAGATCAATGACACCCTGAAGCTATATTGATACATTAGCCGCACACCTTACAATATTCTTATCAACT
>JACUUF010000135.1 GCA_014859465.1 Methyloprofundus sp. | reverse complement strand
AAGTCGAATTTGGACTCAATATTTACACATGATTACAGATTTAACCCACTACCCACGAGTTTACATTATTTTGTTGGCAGGCTTATCGGCATTGACCTGCTGCTGTAGCTTCGGGGACTTCTATTAATGAGCCAGATTTTACATCGTAAATATAGCCATAAACTGGAATATCGCCAGGAACAAGTGGGTGATTTCTAATGCGAGTGACATCTTCAAGTACGCTTTCTGTTTGTTCCTCAATAGTTAGCCAATCAATATAATTGCCTTCTGTTGAGCCGTTACCTTCACAGCAGTCATGCCAACCTGTATCGTCCACTGATGCAGTTTTTAGGCTGGTCGATAGTAGTTCGCGCATAATATTATCAGTAAATGTTTCCATGCCGCAGTCGGTGTGATGAATCACAAACCATTCGCGCGTACCTAAAAGTTTGTATGAAATAACTAGTGAACGTATAGCGTCATCACTTGCTCGTCCACCCGCGTTACGAATAACATGTGCATCACCTTCGGACAGACCAGCGTATTTAGCCGGGTCTAAGCGCGCATCCATACACGTTAGTATGGCAAATTGGCGGGCTGGAGGCATTGCTAAATCGGCTTTGTCAAAACTTGCCGTATATTCGCGATTAGCTAAAAGTACTGCATTTAAAATTTTACTCATAATCCAGTCTCTGTCATGTTCTTGGTTTAAAGAAAGCGCTTACTTACTATAGGTTTGAACTGGTTTGCTTGATCTAAGTCATTAATCATGACGAGATTTAAACTATGCTGCAAACTTGCTAGCAAATAAGCACTTGCCGTTTTGTTATCTCCGTGACGGATTGTATAGCTTGAATAATAATGACGCTAGATGCTTTATAGTATATGTTATGTAAACTGATGGTTTATAAAGGGGAGTACTGGTGGATAAATTAAAAAATATGCAAGTTTTTTGTCGTATTGTTGAGTTAGGTACTTTTGCGGCTGTTGCACGGGAAATGGATGTTTCCGCAATGATGGTGAGTAAATATATGCGTAGTTTAGAAAATGCTTTAGGTGTTACTTTGATTAACCGCAAGACTAGGCAGTTGAATGTGACTGAGCTAGGGCAGAGTTATTATCGTCAGTGTAAGCAATTACTAGAGGATTTGAATGATATTGAAATTGCAGTGACGCAATCAAGGAGTATGGTCAAAGGTATGCTAAAAATTAATGCTCCTATTGATTTTGGAGGATTATATATGGTGCCAGTTATTGATGCGTATCAAAAAAAATACCCTGAAGTTAATGTCGTGATGACACTAGATAATGCATTTATTAACTTACGTGCGGGAAAATTTGATATTTCAATTGTTGTTACCGATAAGCTGGATCAGGGAGTGGTGGCAAGGGTAATTGCACAAACTTCTTTATGTACTTATGCATCACCTAGCTACTTAAAGCAATATGGAGTTCCTGAAACAGTTGAGGATTTAGAGCAACATAAATGCTTACACTATTTAGACACGCCTCATGCTGATATATGGATCTTTTATAAAGATAATAAGCGTATTGATATGCGCCCAAAGTGGTCATTTGCATCAAATAATGGCCGAGCTTTGTGCCAAGCAGCTTCGCTAGGGATGGGGTTGATACGTGCGCCCGCTTTATCGGTGCGCAGTTATGTGCAGTCAGGAGAATTAGTTGAAGTGTTAGCACCATATAAGATTTTAAAATTGCCTGTTTACGCTACTTACTTACAGCGCAATTACTATCCTGCTAAAATGAGTACTTTTACAGATTTTCTAGTAAATTACTTTGCTGAATAAAAAAATGTTCTGACTACGCTCTTTTGTCGGTTAATGCGCATTGAGGCTAGGGCTTTTTTATGGGATAATGTTCAAGTTTTATGTATTGAAGTGCCTCTTGTTTTCATGACTATGAAGATTAAGAGGGTGAACCTCAACTTGTCTGGACAACAGGCTTATTTACTATGCAATTTATTACAAAAGAAGGTTTGGATCTTCCGATTACCGGAGCACCCAAACAGACCATTGAAGAAGGTAATCCGGTATCATCGGTTGCTATCTTGGGGATGGATTATGTAGGCATGAAGCCGAAAATGCTGGTCGCCGAAGGTGATAAAGTAAAATTAGGTCAGGCTCTTTTTGAAGATAAAAAGAATCCTGGTGTAATTTTCACTGCACCTGGTGCGGGCACCGTGACGGCAATCCATCGTGGCGAAAAACGCGTATTGCAATCCGTTGTGATTGCTTTGGAGGGGGATAATGAGGAGTCATTCCAAGCCTATAGCGCAGAACAATTACCAAGCATAACGGTAGAGCAAATTAAACAAAATTTAGTTGCTTCTGGGTTATGGACGTCTTTTAGAACAAGACCTTATGGCAAAACACCTACTTTAGGTGCAGTGCCTCGTTCTATTTTTGTTACTGCAATCGATACCCGCCCTTTAGCGGCTGATCCTGTAGTGATTATTAAGGAGCGTAGTGAGGACTTTATTCATGGTTTGGCGATTATTGCTAAATTAACAGAAGGCAAAACTTATCTTTGTAAAGCGACCGGTGCTGATGTACCGGTGGGCAATATTGCCTCAGTAGAGGTAGCTGAGTTTTCCGGCCCTCATCCTGCGGGTCTGCCAAGTACGCATATTCATTTGCTTGATCCTGTTAATGCAACTAAATCTGTTTGGCATTTGGATTATCAATCGGTTATTGCGATTGGTGCTTTATTTGTCTCTGGGCGTTTGAATGTTGAGCGGGTTGTCGCTTTATCAGGACCTGCAGTTACTGAGCCGCGTTTAATTCGTACCCGTTTAGGTGCAAATACCGATGACTTGGTAAAAGGTCAAACTAGCGATGGCGAAAATCGAGTTATTTCGGGTTCTGTCTTATATGGGCATGAAGCGGTTGATTGGGCGGCTTATTTAGGTAAATTTAGCAATCAAATCTCTGTTTTGCGCGAAGGCCGTGAGCGAGAATTGTTTGGCTGGATTGTCCCGGGTAAAGATAAGTATTCTGCAATGAATGTTTATACTTCTAGTCGTGATCGTGCTGCTAATCGTTTGTTTCCGTTAACAACGGATAAAAATGGATCTAACAGAGCGATTGTTCCTGTAGGCGTTTATGAATCAGTCACACCCTTAGATATTTTACCAACGCCTCTACTTAAGGCGTTGGTTGTGGGTGATACAGATCAAGCACAACTATTAGGTTGCTTGGAGTTAGATGACGAAGACATGTCTTTGTATACGTTTGTTGATCCAGGTAAGCATGACTTTGCTCCTGTATTGCGAGCTAACTTAACTAAAATCGAGAAGGAAGGCTAATGTCTGCTAGAGATTTTTTAGATAGTATTGAGCCGAACTTTACTAAAGGCGGCAAATTAGAGAAGTATTACGGTCTCTATGAAATGGTCGATACTTTTATTTATACGCCATCAGATGTGACACGTGGCACGACCCATGTGCGTGATGGTAATGATTTAAAGCGTACCATGACCTTTGTAGTTATTGCCTGTTTCTTTGCTATTTTAATGGCGATGTATAACTCAGGTTATCAAGCTAATTTGGCGATGGAAGCGATGGGTTTAGAGCAAGCGAATGGCTGGCGTAGTATCCCTATGATGCTCTTTGGATATAACCCAATGAATCCTATTTCTAATATGGTTCACGGTGCTTTATTCTTCTTACCTATTTATATCGTTACTTTAGCGGTTGGTGGTGTTTGGGAAGTTTTATTTGCAACGGTTCGCGGCCATGAAGTAAACGAAGGTTTTCTTGTTTCTTCTATGTTATATACGCTAATTTTGCCGCCTGACATGCCTTTATGGCAGGTTGCCTTAGGTATTTCTTTCGGTATCGTTATCGGTAAAGAAGTCTTTGGTGGAACGGGTAAAAACTTTTTAAATCCTGCTTTAACTGGTCGTGCTTTTTTATTCTTTGCCTATCCGGCAGCGATTTCAGGTAATTCTGTTTGGGTTGGTGTTGATGGTTTTACTGCTGCAACGCCATTGGGTTTGGCCGCAACAGGTGGACTTGATGCTGTGCATGCAGCCGGTTATAGCTGGTTTCAAACGTTTATGGGTTTTATGCCTGGTTCGCTCGGTGAAACCTCAACGTTGGCTATCTTGATAGGCGCGGCCTTTTTACTGTATACCAAAATTGCATCTTATCGCATTATGGGCGGTGTATTGGTGGGTATGATAGCCACTTCTGTCATATTTAATATGCTCGGTAGCGATACGAATCCTATGTTTGCAATGCCTTTTTACTGGCATTTGACCTTGGGTGGCTTTGCTTTTGGTATGGTGTACATGGCAACAGATCCTGTTTCTGCGGCAATGACTAATAAAGGTCGTTGGATTTATGGTGCTGTCATTGGTGTCATGGTTGTATTAGTGCGCGTAGTTAATCCTGCTTTCCCTGAAGGTATGATGCTATCTATTTTGTTCGCTAATATGTTTGCGCCTGTAATTGATTATTTTGTCGTTCAGGCAAATATTAAGAGAAGGATGAAACGTCATGCCTAACGAAAAAAAGAATTGTAAGTATATGGCGGGATTGTGTGAAAAATTGGATAAGTCCGAGCACTACCAAAAATTTGCTAAGTATAGAGATCATATCTTATCGTTAAGTAACGATAGCTTAGAAAAAACCATTGCCATTGCATTGTCATTATGTTTTGTTTGTGCGATTTTAGTTTCGATTGCGGCGGTTGCTTTGCGTCCTTTGCAGATTGAAAATAAAGCCTTGGATATGAAGAAGAATATTCTTGATGTTGCCGGTTTATTGCAAGATGGCACGGATATTAATGAGGCTTTCGCGGAGCGAATTGAAGCTAAATTAGTTGATGTGGCAACGGGTGATTATGTTGACGGTGATGTGCTTGCCTATGATCAGCGTAAAGCGGCTAAAGATCCTGCGCAGAATGTAATATTAACTAAAGCTCAGGATCTGGCTAGTATTAAAACGCGCGCTAAAATTGCCAAAGTTTATTTAGTTAAAGAAGGCGATACAGTTAAGTCTATTATTCTGCCAGTTCATGGCTATGGGTTATGGTCAACTATGTATGGTTTTCTTGCGTTAGATGCAGATGGTCAAACAGTGCAAAGTATTAACTTTTATGATCAAGGTGAAACGCCTGGGTTAGGTGCTGAGGTAGTTAACCCTAACTGGCGGGCATTATGGAAAGGTAAAAAAGTCTATGATGAAGCCGGTAATGTTTCTTTGGGTCTTATTAAAGGCTTAGTTGATACATCTAAACCTGGATCTGAGTTTCAAGTTGATGGTTTAGCGGGGGCTACACTAACAAGTGTGGGTGTTACCAATCTTGTCAAATACTGGATGAGCCAAGAAGGTTTTGCGGCTTATTTAGCTAAAGTAAGAACTGAGGGTTAGGAGTTACTTATGAGTGATACAAAAAAAGTACTGACCAGTCCACTGGTCGAAAATAACCCGATTACTTTGCAAGTATTGGGTATCTGTTCGGCATTAGCGGTAACCTCGCAAATGTCAACTTCATTAATTATGGCGGTTGCTTTAACTTCGGTAACAGCGTGTTCAAGTGCAGCCATTAGTTCGATTCGTAATCATATCCCGAGTAGTATTCGTATCATTGTACAGATGACGATTATTGCTTCTTTGGTTATTGTCGTGGATCAAATCTTAAAAGCCTTTGCTTATGATGTCAGTAAGCAGTTGTCGGTTTTTGTAGGTTTGATTATTACCAACTGTATCGTTATGGGGCGTGCTGAAGCGTATGCCATGAAAAATCCGCCTATGGCGAGCTTTTTAGATGGTATTGGTAACGGCCTTGGTTATAGTTTGATTTTAGTGATTGTGGCTTTCTTTAGAGAATTATTTGGTTCAGGTAAATTACTCGGTATTGATATATTTACTTTAGCCAAAGATGGTGGTTGGTATGATCCAAATGGATTGATGCTATTGCCACCAAGTGCATTCTTTATCATTGGTTGTATTATTTGGGTTATTCGTCAATGGAAACCAGAGCAAAATGAAATGCCTGATTTCAAAATTATGGATATTTCTCACGGTGAAGGAGGGCATCACTAATGGAAGCTTATCTTAGTTTATTTATTAAAGCGGTTTTCGTAGAAAACTTAGCTTTAGCTTTCTTTTTAGGAATGTGTACCTTCCTTGCGGTGTCGAAGAAAATTTCGACGGCAATGGGTTTAGGTGTTGCTGTAATGGTTGTGCAGGTCATTACCGTGCCTGTGAATAACATCATTTATCATACTTTACTAAAAGAAAATGCATTAGCATGGATGGGCATCACGGGTGTTGATCTAAGCTTTTTAGCATTATTAAGCTGTATTGGTATGATTGCAGCATTAGTGCAAATTTTGGAAATGATTTTAGATAAATTTTTTCCTGCTTTGTATCATGCACTAGGCGTATTTTTACCATTGATCACTGTGAACTGTGCGATTTTAGGTGGTAGTTTGTTCATGATTGAACGTGACTATGATTTAGCGCAATCAGTTGTATATGGTATCGGTAGTGGTTTCGGTTGGGCATTGGCAATTACAGTTATTGCTGGTGTGCGTGAGAAACTAAAATACAGTGATATTCCTAAAGGCCTTGAAGGTCTTGGAATTACATTTATTACCGCAGGTCTGATGTCTTTAGGCTTCATGGCTTTCTCTGGAATCCAACTTTAGGAAGGTAGCGTAATGCTAGAAATTGCATTAGGAATTATTATTTTCACGGCTATCGTGATTGCGCTGGTGTTTTTTATTATCGGTGCAAAAAGTAAATTAGTTGCCTCTGGAGATGTTGAAATTCTTATCAATGATGAGAAAAAGATTCATGTTCCAGTAGGTGGAAAACTATTAACGGCATTAGCAGATAACGGCTTGTTTGTGCCTTCTGCTTGTGGTGGTGGTGGTACGTGTGCGCAATGTAAAGTGAAAATTCATTCCGGTGGTGGAGAAATTTTACCGACTGAATTGGGTCATATTACTAAGCGTGAAGCAGCACATGGTGAGCGCTTAGCTTGTCAGGTTGCGATTAAGCATGACATGAACATTGAAGTTGAAGACAGCGTCTTCGGCGTTAAAAAATGGGAATGTACCGTTAAATCCAACAACAACGTCGCAACTTTCATCAAAGAATTGGTCTTAGAATTGCCAAATGGCGAAGAGATTAAATATGAAGCGGGTGGTTATATTCAGATTGAATGTCCTCCACATATTGCTAAATATGCTGATTTCCAAGTTGAACCGCAATTCCGTGATGAGTGGGATAAGTACGATTTGTGGCGTTATACTTCTGATGTAAAAGAAGATGCATTACGTGCCTATTCAATGGCTTCTTATCCTGAAGAAAAAGAAATCATGTTGAACGTACGTATTGCAACACCGCCACCAGGCGCCCCAGACTCAGTGCCGCCAGGTATTATGTCATCGTATATTTTTAATCTGAAGCCAGGTGATAAGTGTATCGTATCAGGCCCTTATGGTGAGTTCTATGCGAAAAAGACTGATGCAGAAATGGTCTTTGTCGGTGGTGGAGCGGGTATGGCTCCAATGCGTTCACATATCTTCAATCAGTTACGTACTTTAAAAACTAAGCGTAAGATGACGTTTTGGTACGGCGCACGTTCTAAGCGTGAAATGTTCTATGTAGAAGATTTCGATATGCTGGCGCGTGAAAATGATAATTTTGAGTGGCATGTCGGTTTGTCTGACCCGTTACCGGAAGATAACTGGGAAGGTTACACAGGCTTTATTCATAATATCTTGTTCGAAGAGTTTATTAAAAACCACCCAGCACCAGAAGATTGTGAATATTACATGTGTGGTCCACCAATGATGAACTCTGCGGTAATTAATATGTTGATAGAAAATGGTGTTGAGCCAGAAAATATCATGCTAGATGACTTCGGTGGTTAAATAATCCTTTTATAAGGAATATGAGTGGAGGGTGACTGAGTTTTAGTCACCCTTTTTTAATGCTATTGGTTAGTGCTTAAGTGCTATCTGATGTATGGATGACAATATGTTACAAAAATTATTTAAACGAGGATTAGGTTTTTGCTTAATGCTCGTTTTTTTATTATCAGGCTGCGAAAGTATTGCACCTCAGCAATACCCCTTTGTCTATTCTGGGCCAATTATGGGGACTAGCTTTTCTATTAAAGCGAGCCATATACCTGAGCAGGTTAACCTAGAAAATTTGCAGCAATTAATCCTCGTGCGCTTGCAGGCGATTAATCAGCGCATGTCAACCTATTTAAAAGATTCAGAATTATCCTTATTAAATATTTTACCCAGCACGGAGCCGCAAATTATTTCGGATGAACTCTATACGGTACTTGATGCTGCGCAAAATATTAGTCAATTGTCTGCGGGTGCATTTGATATTACGGTTGGGCCTTTAGTAAATTTATGGGGTTTTGGGCCTGATATTATGCTTTCCGAAGCGCCTAAGCCTGAAGCAATCAAGCAGTTATTGGCGCAAAGTGGTTATGCTAAGTTACAGCTAAATAATCAGGATTTAACGGTGACTAAAACCTTAGCAAGTTTGTCCATGGATTTATCTGGCTTAGCCAAAGGCTATGCCGTTGATCAGGTGGCTAAAGTATTGGAAGAACAGGGAATTAAAGATTATTTAGTGGAAATTGGCGGAGAGATTCGCTTAAAAGGTAATAATTTACAAGGTAAAAAGTGGCGCATTGCCATAGAAAAGCCTACTATTAATAAAAGGGAATTAGAAAAAGTGATCGCTATTACCGATATAGCAATGGCGACATCAGGTGATTATAGGAATTTCTTTGAACAAGATGGTCAGCGATTTTCGCATACTATTGACCCAAGAACAGGGTATCCTATTACCCATAAATTGGCATCTGTTACAGTCTTGACTGAGACCTGTATGCTTGCAGACGCCTGGGCAACTGCATTAATGGTGCTAGGCCCGGAAGCAGCTTATAACGTGGCTGAACAGCAACAATTAGCGGTATTTTTTATTATTAAAACAGCGCAAGGCTTTGTCGAGCGTGCGACTCCTTTATTTACAGATTATACAAAGGTAAAACAATGATTTATTTTTTAGTGACATTTGCATTTATGATTCTCGTTATCCTAGTTATGGCGGTTGGCGTAATTTTTGGTCGAAATGCCATTAAGGGTTCTTGTGGCGGCACAGGTGCAGGTGATTGTATTTGTATAGAGAAATGTGATAAGAGAAAAAAGCAGGATGCCGAGGCTGAAGCAAGTCTGGGTTGATTGAAGGTTGCTTAATTAATAGGGATTTAAGCTAAAACGATTGGATAAAAAACACTAATGAGGAAGAATTGTGGGTAGTGGGTGAAATCTGTGATTTTCAATATAATTGAAGTTACGACATTT
>JACUUF010000134.1 GCA_014859465.1 Methyloprofundus sp. | reverse complement strand
GATGGACAATAATTTGGCATGGTAGGGTCATACGCAATCCCAATGTAGCATCTGAGCCCACCATTGAAGTCGTCATTCGCTCAAAGGTACAGGGGGCTCTACAAGACTCGCTAATTGAGGTTGGGGCTGGACAACTCCCCCTTCTTAAAATTGGCAGCTACTGGATAGATGGTAAGCTAACCACTGGCGTACCTGAAATTGTTGAAAACTTAACTTTATCAAACGTCATTATTACCCGCGAAAACACAAAACTTATCAATACCTGGCACAAAATTGATAGCTCAAAATATGCTATCAACCCGCAAATAGTAAAAATTCCATACAACGTATCAAAGTCAAAATGTTTAGCCATTGAATACAGAGGTGATCCTTATGGCATCATCATCCCGGCCTCTGAAATTGCTCGCTTCTATTACTGTCATTCGACCGATCTTTCTCACAGTGCCTTCTGGGGGGAGTATAGCTATGACATTGACCAAATCGTTAATCTGGAAAAGTGTGGCTACGATGAGGAGCTAGATCGCGCAATCATCCACCTAAGACAAAAATTTGCTAACCCGGACGCCTGGACAATTGGACGCATCCTTTTTGATAAATCCGCTAGCACTGGTGTTCAAGAGATACACCATAGTCTTGTTCGCCATATGGATACTGATGACTCCGGCTTCTTCAACTGCGGAGTACCGTTTACAGGCGAAACACGTTGGGTCGCAAAAGGTATCAACATGGGTACTGTTAAACAGCCAAGGTACCTGATATTACAGCTTACAAGGTGTTCGCATTCATTCCCGTTTTCTGAACTTCAGGTTGATAGAGATAACAATGCAACGCAAGTTGACCCGCAATCAGATATCGCACCTGAAGATAAAAAACAATACAACCGAATACAGCCAAACAAACCCTCAGATGAAAACAATACTTCGTCGCTAAATAGCGAGACTGAAACACATAAGAATATCCAAATCTCAAACCTGCTAACTCAATCAGCTCAGTTCGACTTTCTGGAGGGCAAGGAGATTATTAAGCCCGACAGTAAAGAGTTCAACCAATATAAATCGGTTCCCAATCAAGCGAAAGCACCCAACCCCGAAGGCCTCGGCACAGGACAAGGCGACTACAGCGGTGACTCGACTAATCAACCTGTCAAAATCAATCGCAGAAAAGGCGTTGGTGCGGATTTAGACATGTTGACCGAAGCTGTTAGCATCCTGTCTAAAGCAGGAATGAAGATAAAGATACGAGAAGTTTCTGAAATGCCGCTCTCTGCTCCTGCTGGGAGAAGACAGTGGGCTTATCTCGATTCAGGCACCCTCACAAAACGAAGATACATCGCCATAGACATCACAATCGGAAATCTCCACTATGTATGGATTGATATAGAGCAACGACGCAAAGGAGAGTGCAGTGTTGGCCTTCTAAAGCACAACGAAAAAATCGGAGATGAAGCACTTGCCTTAATACTCCGCAACCTATCAAGGTTAAAGGGTGTCTGGGATGGGAAATCCGGTAGCGCCCTAATAAATGGTACGGAAATTAAATTTGAGCGCATTTTGCATACTTGGGATTCAGCCTGTAAGCTAGCTCTCACAATAAAACACAAAATTAACTAAGCTCTGCAATGCCACTAACCTCTTGTAATCCCCCCATTTATAACTGAAGTTAAAAGTAGAGGGTTAAGCCGCGTCCAGTAAATACCTTGGCGGTACACGACCAATGGCGGAGTTTGGTCGTTCGTTATTGTATGTCCAAAGCCATTCTGTCGCCAGATATTGCGCTTGTTCAATCGTCTCAAACAGGTGTAGCGCTAGCCATTCATGGCGCACTGTTCGGTTAAATCGCTCAACGTATGCGTTTTGTGTTGGCTTGCCCGGCTGGATATACATCAGGGTAATTTGATTTTTATTCGCCCAGTTAATTAACACCTGGCTTACATATTCAGGGCCGTTGTCACAACGTATTGCCGCTGGTTTACCGCGCCATTCAACCATCTGCTCGAGTGAACGAATCACTCGTTGGCTTGGCATTGAGAAGTCCACATCAATGCATAAGGCTTCACGGTTGTAGTCATCAATGACGTTAAATGTTCGGATACTTCGACCATCTTGCAATGAGTCGGACATAAAATCCATTGACCAGACCTGATTGATAGCCGTTGGAACGCTCAGTGCATCGGGCTTATCACGTTTAATTCGACGCTTAGGTTTAATCCTCAAGTTAAGCTCTAACTCTCGGTAAATCCGATAGACGCGTTTGTGGTTCCACTCAAATTTTTTCACATTGCGCAAATGATCAAAACACAACCCAAATCCCCAGCCTTTATGTGCGGTGGTCAAGCGCAATAACCAGTCAGCAATGACGGCATTTTCATTGGCTAACTTGGCTTGATGGCGGTAACACGTTTGGCTAATGCCAAACACTTCACATGCGAACCGTATGCTTACGCCCATCTGTGCAACGACATTCTGCGCCATCTCTTTGCGTAAAGATGGCTTTACCACTTTCCCTCGAGTGCTTCCTGACGAATCTGGGATTTTAGGCACTCTTCGGCATACATCTTTTTCAGCCGTCGGTTTTCGTCTTCAAGCTCTTTTAAGCGCTTGATCATCGCAGTGTCCATGCCACCATATTTTGCGCGCCATTTATAAAATGTAGCGCTGCTAATGCTGTGTTCGCGGCACAGGTCTGGAACCTTAATGCCCGCTTCATTTTGTTTTAAGATGTCCATGATTTGGCTGTCTGTAAATTTTGATGTTTTCATGCAGAATCTCCTGCGTTTTATTTTACGAGAAAATTCTACTTTTGACCCCGTTTATTAGATGGGGGGATTACACTCTCACTTAAATTTAAAAGAAACACTTGTCTAAAAATCTAAATCGATTGACATTTGACTTGCTTATCGATATAAACTCTTTAAGTTAATCCATCGGAAATGAAATGAGTTCACATTCACTTAAAAAGAGAAAAGAGCTTGGTGCCTATTACACCCCTGCTCACCTTAGCCAAGTGTTAAGCAATTGGGCAGTTAGGAACTCTAACGATGTAATTTTAGAGCCTAGCTTTGGTGGCTGCGGTTTCCTTGAAGCAATAGTGTCTACTCTAACTACACTTGGCTGTAAAAACCCTGAAAAGCAAGTATTTGGTGCAGATATAGATGCAGAAGCCTTCGGCTTCTTATCAGAAAAGCTTGGGTCAATGATAGACCTTAAGCAAGGACATTTCATCCATGGTGATTTTCTTAAACTAACTCCAAATACATTTAAAAAAAGCGAGTTTGATGTAGTTATTGGAAATCCACCATATGTTTCATTACACAATATGCCTGAAGAGCAAAAAAAAACTTGCACTGACTCTTTAAGCATCTCATCCTTTGCTGAAAAATCTATTGGTAGAAACGCTAGCTTATGGGCTTTCTTCCTTATTCACTCTTTGCAGTTTATAAAAAATGGTGGGCGAATTGCATGGGTTTTACCAAGTAGTGTATTACACACAGACTATGCGAAAAACATTCTCGCCATTCACCAAAAACACTTTAAAAAAATTAAGCTTATTAAACTATATGAGCGATTTTTTCAATACATGGGAGCTGATGAAGTTTCTATCATTTTGGTTGCAGAAGACTTTCAAAAAGAACATTTAAATAAAAAAACTAAAATTGAATATTGTCATGCAGAAGATGTCATATCCCTTAAAAATTGTTTCCAAACAAATGACAGCACCTTTTCTTTTCATCAAAATTACAAATTCAATATAATTCCATTTGAAACGGCTATTAACTACATAAAACTAGAAGACGATCTTTTATCCAAAAAATTAGGGGGGTTGTGCAAAGTAACAATAGGCATGGTTACTGGAGATAATAAAACATTTATTATAAATTCCGATCAGCAAAAAGAATTTAACCTTTCTAGTAGCTACTTAAAACCTGTTGTTAGGAAGTTTTCACAACTTAAGGGCCTTAACCATACTAGAACTAAGCACCTAGAAAACAAAAAGAATAATGAATCATGCCTACTTGTTTGCCCTAGAAATTTAAGAAAAAAGTTCAGTCCTATAAGGTCATACCTTGCAAAGGTAACCAAACAAAACAGAAAAAACAATAAGACTTTTCCAAAGAGACTCAACTGGTATTATCCAGATGACGGCTTATACCCTGATGCTTTTTTCACATATATGATAGATTGCAACCCTCGGATGGTATTAAACGAGGATAAAATTAACTGCACCAACTCTATCCACAGACTTTATTTCATTAATTCGCTTTCTGAGAGTCAAAAAAAAGCAATATCTATTTCATTATTATCATCATTCTCGCAATTATCTGCGGAGTTAGAAGGAAGATCTTATGGCTCGGGGGTCTTGAAGCTTGAACCAAGCGCTGTAAAAAACCTAAAATTACTTTACTCCGATGAGCTAACGAGTGCGTTCGTGGATATTTATGATGAAGTTAACCAGTTGATTAGCGAAAATCAACATGCTCAAGCAAGAGCTATTGTGGATAATGTTATTTGCCAATGTTTATCACTTCCTATTGAAATTTTTAAACAATTCTCTCATTCTATACGCATCTTAAAAGAAGACCGATACAAAGGTCTGCACACTCAACAGCGAGATTCTTAACCGGTAGGGAAAATGATTATGTCCGAAGTTACTAAAGAAGATTTAACCTTTAGTGTTGATGCACGCCTAATAAGGGAGTTAGGTGAGAAGCTAGTAACAAGAGACTACTTAGCATTGGCGGAGCTAATTAAGAATGCATACGATGCTGACTCTGACCAAGTAACTATTAAGTTTAACGATGTCACGGGAAACAGTGAAGCTGCATCAATTATAATTTCCGACAGTGGCAATGGAATGAGTTGGGATGAAGTTAAAGATTACTGGATGCGGGTTTCAACATCCAATAAACAAGAACAACCAATTACCGCCAAATACGGTAGAAAAAAGTCTGGCAGTAAAGGGATTGGACGTTTGGCATGCCAAAAACTTGCGCATACTGTAAACATTCTCACTGTCTCAAGAGTTTCGTCATCTAAAGCCCAGGTTATCGATTTTACTGTTGAGTGGGATGAATTTATTGACGGAAAAGATTTAATAAACATTACCTGTGAGTCTGAACGGTACGAAACTGAACTCTCAAAAGTTAATATTGGGACAAAAATCACCCTTAAAAGATTAAAAGAATCGTGGAATCAGAGAGCTTATAGTAGCCTTCAAAGACAGCTTGCTTCATTATCAATAGCTTCTCCTTCTCGGAGACCTGGTTTCATAGAAGACCCTGGATTTAATATAGTTATACAAGCAAGTGAGTTTGAAGACTCAGATTATGAATTATCAGAAAAAGTTTTAGACGCTTCATGGGGTAGACTTAAGGGTAAGGTTCTAAGTGACGGTACTGTTGAATTAGAATTTCATAGTAAAATAATTGGTAAAAAGCGGCACATACTGCCACAAAAATATGCGCCATTACAGTCAGCTAAATTCGATATCACATATTTTTCTAATAATAAAAAATATCGCCGCTCGCCTTCACTTATAACTCAGGGGCAGCTGGAAATGATACAAGAATCTTATGGTGGTGTAAAAGTCTATAGTGAGGGGTTTCGTGTATACCCGTATGGTGAGCCTGGTAATGATTGGCTGGGGCTTGATCGTGATGTTGGTCGAAGAAAAGCAAAACTGGACGATGCCCACCTCAAAGAAATTGCTAATGGATACGGCTTAGATAGCAGCAGAGTTCTACTTGACATGTTTAGAAATAAATCCTTGGTTGGGGCAATACATATTGATACCAACCAAAATTCAAACTTCTCAATTAAACTTAACCGTGAAGGTTTTGTTTCAACTGACGCGTCAGAATTACTGGCCAGATTATTGAGGTATGTCATCGAGTGGATGACTATTCAGTATTCATACTTTAAATTTTTATTTTCTGACCAAGAAAAGGAAGAGGCTGAAAGGAAATTTCAAAACAGCCTTAAAGAAAGTAATTTAAAAACATTTCTAGATTTAGACAATGACGAACCTTCAAACAGCTTTTCGGAAAAGCAACTAGAGGTTCAATTTGACAACGCTTTAAAAGTTCTTCGACTTAAAAACGATGACCAAAATCAAGTTAAAACTTCATCTTTTGATGACGATAATTCAAAACTTATTGATGCCGCAAGCAATTACATTAAAAAGCAATATGACTCAAGTAAGAATGAATTAACCTTACTAAGAGCAATTGCTTCAACAGGTCCGTTATTTTTTGTTTTTGCTCATGAATTTAGAAGTTTAGTATCACATTTAGATACTAGTGCGGGCACAATCGAACAATTCGCATCAAGAAAACCATCTTCGGAAAGTCAATGGCTGCTTGAAATAGCTCAATCGCTAAGATCTGCTAGAAAACGCTTCCTTTCACTAGAAAGCCTCATCGGCGTTTTTGCATCAACACACAAAACCGAACCTAAAAAAATTAATATTAAAGACGCTGTTGAAAAAGTTTGCGCTGGCTTTGAGTTTATTACTTCTGGAAGTAAAATTAATATTGATTATAAAAGCATAAATGAGCGGTTAAAGACCGAAAAAATGACTGACGCCGCATTTTACTCCATTCTAGTAAATGCGGTATCTAATGCAATAAAAGCCGTTCTAGCAAAAGGTGAACGACAAATTCGTATTGAAGCAAGCCGTGATTCAAAATTAGTTATCCGAGTCGAAGATAAAGGCATTGGTTTGCCAGAAGACAAATGGAAAGATGTCTTTTTACCGTTAGTCACCGATCCTACAGGAGAACTGTATAATGAATTATATGATAAAACAAATACTGACGAACTGGCCGTACTTGGAAAAGGAACGGGCTTAGGCTTAAATATTGTTAAGGGCATGGTTAACAACTATGGAGGAACGGTTAACTTCGTGCAGCCTTCAAGTGGCTGGAATACCTGCCTTGAAATTAGATTAGATTAGAAGAGCCAAAATGTGTAGATATAAAATACTTTTTATTGATGATGAGGCAAATGACCATTCTTCTAGTAGAAAACAACTAATTGATACATTAGTTAAAGATACTAGATTTGATATCGAAGCAGTCCATCCCATTGATTTTCAAGAAATTCTGGATAGACCAGATACTGGCACAACACCTTACAACCTTATAATCGTTGATTATAAGCTGGGAAGTAAACAAAGTGATTCTGGATCACACTATCACAGCAATGGCTATGCTGTTACAAGCCTTTGCAAAGAAAAATATCCTGAGACCCCTGTTTATCTTATTAGTCAAATTCTCAATAAAGATGTCACGTTAGGCGAACACTATGACAAGATGCTTTCTCACACTTTCTTAACAAAATCTGAAGGGCGTGATTTGTTGTTTTCGGATTGCATTCATTATGCGACCCTAAACGAAAAAGATTTTACTCTAAAAGAACTATTCCGCTTACCGAAAGATGATATAGATGTGTTTTATCAAGCATTGCCAATCGAGTTTAAAAATATAGATACAAGTAAACAAACACGCGAAACTCATGAAGTTTTAGACAAAGAGCCCCCTACAATAAGACTTGCAAAGTGGGTTAACCAAGTGTTCCTTTCAAGAAGCGGCCCCCTGATTGATGAAGATGAACTAGCAGTTCTCTTTGGATTAAAAAAATCAGATAAGTGCTTAAGCACTCTTAAGGAAAGGAATGAGATTAAAGAATGCCTTTATACAGGTATTTTTTCCAACTCAAACCATCCTAAATGGTGGGCACAGTCAATTTTTAATTTTGCCTCGTCATTGGTAGATACTGAAAATCAAATTATGCCCTGGAAGCAATTACCTACCATCCTCGGAATGCCTGATGACTGCCTTTCGACCTGTGTAGTTTGCGGCGAAAAAAACCCTGAATGCATTGCATACGATTCAGATGATTTGCCTTTAGAACAAGGGAAGCCTGCTCATTGGAAATGCACGTCTCCTTCAGAAAACCATGAAGACATTCCAGGATTCAATCCAACTTTAATCCTTCATGACTTATAAACACAATATACTATGTCTAAACGAAACTGTTTTTTCTTAAAATACAAAAAAAATCTTCTCGATCTTTTTCAATTCTTAACATCTGAACAAGAATTTAAGCGCATAATTCCAAACCTAGCTCAACTGCATCAAACCACAAGAATATTACAATCTTCAAATAGACAAACTTCGATAAGAATAGAACTCCCACCTTTTGAGCTTAAGTTGGGTGAAGGAATTAAGTGTGGATCGAATACAGATACGGACTCATTTCTTTCTATTGGAGGCCCTATTGAGTTTGATCAAGCAGGCAAAGTTATACAGAGCGTCTCTGTATGTTTAAGTGTAACACCTCACACTGATATTCAAAAATGCACTTCCTTTTGTACCCCTGAAATGCAGGCAAATATAAATCATATAATTCGAAGATTTCATTTTGATATCGATAGCACACAAAGCAAGGGAGATCGGCCAATATCGCATTTTCAATATGGCGGCAATATAAATGATGGTCAAAAAGGAAGTTCTGAGTACCTTCTTATAAAAACACTTGATCTACCTCGAATACCATCCATGCCCTTAGATATAGTACAAGTTATTAACTTCTTTTTGCACCAGTTTAGTACGAAAGCGTCCCCTCTTGCTAAGATGCCAAAATGGAGGAATATAGTGCTTGAAAATGACAAAATTTGGAAAGAGTTCTATATACAAAACCTAATCGATTCTATTGGTGATAAATCAACACTTTACGATCTGTTATGCTCTGAAAAACCTAACCCCTAAATTCAATGTACATAAATTTCGGTCATTACAGTAAAAGAAAATTATTTGTCAGGTATGTTACTGAGACAGACTCCCACCACGCTGCTGATAGTGTACTTTTAGCATCAAAACAAATTGCATATACCAGTTTGGAATGTTTTTAAAATCCTTTAATAGCTGATTATATCGAACTGAGCCAGTTAACCAAGCTGAATACAAGTTATTCGGCCAGTCCAATAATAACCACCAAGCATACTCAAATACGCCATGTCGAACAGCAACACCGTTCGCCTCAAAATGTCTTAGCGCCATATTTGGCTCAGGTATCGATGATGTTGACAAATTTGAACTTATAAACGCCAATAACTTTTTGGACGTTACTTTTGACGTAAGTAGCTTGCAAAAATGATGTAAGACACCAAGTCGCTCTAAATCGAAGGAGCTTAACCTGTTTTCATTCAATCCGCTTAACAAATTTAACCAAGAGTCAGCAATTCCTTGGTTTATAAAAATGGGTTTCTCTGCTTTTGATAAAGCCAAATCAAACCCACAGTTAAAACAAGTCGAGAGCTTCTTATTTAGTCGGTCCTGAATAACTCAACCACCCCTTGATTCATAAGGGGTGAGCTTCAA
>JACUUF010000133.1 GCA_014859465.1 Methyloprofundus sp. | reverse complement strand
AATCATGCAACTTTGTGAAATGAACCTCGTAGTCCACTTGAGCTTGCTCAAAATCGGGGATTCGACCTATATCTTTCCAATATTCTGTAATAGGAAATGCACTGACTTCTCCTTGCTTATCAAGTACACTCTGAAGTAAATCAGGCATATCCATATACTGATTATAAGGGATCGACTGAATGACCTCGGGGGCCAATACATAAATACCAGCATTAACAAAATAACGATATACCGGCTTTTCAACGATCTGAGTAACCTGATTATTATTTAACTCGATCACCCCGTACGGAACCTGTTGTGAGTATTCTCGAGCACAAACCGTTACATCACTCTTATTCTGGGTATGAAAATCGACTAATACACCAAAATCTACCTTTGTTAATAAATCACCATTCATCAAAATACAAGGCTGACTAAATTCTGCACCAATTAAACTCATCGCACCCGCCGTGCCTAATTGTTGTTGCTCCAACACGTATTCAATTGTGACCCCCCATCTTTCACCATTACCAAAGTAAGATTGAATTTGATCACCTAAGTAATTTACGCAAAAATAAAACTGGCTAAACCCCTGCTCTACAAGCCGTTCAACAATCGTTTCCAGGATTGGCCGACCACCTACATTTAACATAGGTTTTGGCGTGGTTTCTGTTAGCGGTCGCAGTCTTTTACCTAAACCGCCAACCATTAATACAACCGGATTTTGTTTTAATTCAAGTGTTGATCGCTTATCATAAAAAACAAGGACAACTTGGCCTTTGGAATTTAATATGGGCAAATGTCGACAACTTTTACGTTTCATAATTTGACGCCAAGCTGTTTCAGTACCTTCTTCCTTCCCAACTACAGGCTGTTCATTCATCGCCAAAGCAACTGAATCGTTAAGTTGACTTCCCGCTAACAAAGCTCGTCGAATATCCCCATCCGTCACCGTTCCCAGCAACCTCTTATGATCATCCACCACCAATACAATTTGTTTAGCTTCACGATCAAGTACAACCATTGTCTCTAAAAGAGTCGTTTGTGGTTGAACTGATAATAACTGCCAGTCTTGTAAAAACATTTTGTTTATCCTTTAATTGGACCGTGTGTAGTTTTTTCTTATATCAACCAAGACTCTGTGTGACAAGATGGCTGGTCATATAAATCGCCACCACAACTAACTACAATAGTTCGCAGGTTAATCCAGCCAAACATCATTTCTAAGCACTTGATTTAACCACCCCCGCAAATCTTCTGCTTGTTTAATCGATTTAATAAACTTTTGCCATTCTGAGGCTACAGGCTTATGACCAGCCTCACAAACTTGGCATAAAATCAATAATGAACGATACGAAGTAGAAATTAAATAATCCGCCAGGTCGAACCGCTTGATTTGGTAAGCGCTAAGAAAATTAATCATTAACTGTTCGGCCACCACTAACGACTTAGCTGTAAGACAAAAACGCTCAATCACCATGGCTAAGTCAACGGCAACTGGCAAATAGGTGTTGTAACTATTTTCATAATCTATAACCAGTGCATTTTCATCCATAAATATGACATTACCGAAGTTCAAGTCCCCGTGAATCATTTGAGCAGGTTGTTGAAGCGTTTTTTTGAATGTATCTTTATATCTTACAATTAGGTTTTGAGCCTCAATAGGTATTGACGGGTGATCCGGAGATTGCATTATCTTTTGCCAGACTAATAACCGTTCTTGCCAAAGGGTTTTGGTCGAAACAGACAGGTTGGAACTATGCATAACCCGATGTATTTGTTTAAGAATCCAACCAAGCGAACGAATCTGTACGACATCACCATTAAAAAAACTAACCTTAAAATAAGGGTAAATTACAGCCAAATAAGGTTTTTCACTTATAAAAAACTCACGAATTAACCCTAGTTGGGCCGGGATTTTAGCACTTATCAGTTCGGACTCTAACTGGTGTGCAAAATTCTCAGTCTCGAACTGGCTAAGCAACATAACTTTGATAAATAAACCTTGAGACTGAACTCGATAAAATCCAAGCGGCCAATTAGTTTGATTAATTACCTTCTCAATACTACCTTCCAAACCCAATGCTGAACCTAAAGCTTCCTGATGATTAGTTGAAATAGGACTGTATTTTGGAGGCTCGGGTTTAAGGCTTAAAAAGGCAGGTGCTTTCATTTTCAGTTACCAGCCTTTAAGTCTTGCCACGCAATTACTTCACCAGCTTGCTTATCTTGAACCAACCGCCACCCCAGTGCCAACGGGGTTTCTTCAACTTTAACGCCGACGCCAGGAAATGCGTATGTTAAGTCCTCTAAACGAATAATATGTCCTATTGGTAAATCCCTGCGGGCAATCCAACCCATGCGTGCCGGATGCCCATGATTGAAATAATTTGGTAGACCTGAGCCCAACCCTTCATGTATTAACTTGATTTGCTTTAATAACTTTGCCACCTGGCTCACTGGCATACCATGGGCCACATCTTGATCCATAGGCTGATCATCTAAAAACACACCTTTTTCAAGTAAACTAGCACCTAAAGCTGTTGCGGACAGTAACATTTCAGTACCGGCATGGTGATCTGACAACCCTACCGGCACGCCAAACATATTCGCTAACGAACACATAAACTTAAGGTTTTGTTCGCTCACTGGTGCGGGAGGCGCCTTTGGGCTATGCTCAATGATTACGTCTTTCGCACCAGCGGCTTTTGCCCAACCTAGCGCGCGTGCAATTTCATCTATATTCGCACGCCCTGTATCAATGATCATCGGAAGCCCCAATGAGGCGACATAAGAAATCAATGGGTAATGTGTCACATTTGAGGAAGCAATTTTCAGTGCAACGGCTCCTTGTTCAAGCGCGAAACGCGCTCCTTTATCGTCATATACAGAAACAAGGAACGGAAGCTGATATTGTTTACATAAGTTAAAAAGTTTTGCGTAATTCTCCAATGGCACTACTTTACGCTCAATGATTTGGCGATAATTTTCTTTAATCACTCCCTTACTGGGACAAAAGTATGCATCTGTATGGTCTGATTTAAGCGCGATTTCAGCCGTGTGTAATATCTCGCCCTTAACTAACTCAACACCAGCCAATACTAACTTTTTTATGATTGTTTCGGCTCGCCCCATGTCTTGATTAAAAAAAGTGCCAATATCAGGCGCAAACAATGGTAGTTCAGTATTTGAAATAAGTCTTTTGCCAATATAAATACCTTGCATACTCATTGTGCATACTCCACGCTGTAATTAAAAACCGCCTCGGCATAAACTAAATCTTCACGAGTATCTATGTCTACAGAACGAAATTCAGGCATGGAAAAAATCTTCATGTTGTTCGAATAAAAACCGCGATTGCGTTTAAAAGCATCGATCCATCCAATATAAATCGCGCCATTCGGATAATACATAGGTTTATAGCTTTGACGACGCGTAACACCTTTAAACAAGCGGGTATCCGCAATCATTGGAATGGCTTGCCCCTGCTCATCCATTTCAAAGATAAAGTCTGGCACACAAGGACTTTGCTTCATGGAGACCACCGCGTCAATATCTGGCGTGAGTAATTGCATCGCGGCATGAATATCCAGTACCGAACGAAATGGACAGGTTGGAGGAAACTCCGCAAAAATCTTAAATTCTTGTCCTTGCGCACACAAATCATCGATTAAATAATCAATTAACTCCGTCACGGTAGCTGTGTCAGATGCAAATTCATCTGGTCGCTCGTGCAATACCAAACCCTGAGACTGATAGGCACCCGCAATCGCTAAAATTTCTGGGTCGTCGCTAGAAACCATCACGCAATCAAAACAATTGGCCTCTAATACTTTCTCTATCGTCCAGCAAATCAGCGGCTTTCCCGCCAAGGGGGTTATATTCTTGCGTGGAAAGCGTTTAGAGCCACCGCGCGCTGGGATGAGTGCAATTGATTTTATTGGTTGAGTTGCATCCATGCCTACTCAACCTCTTTAAGTGACATAAAAGCTTCCGCATAAAGACAACCCGCAACACTACCCCGCAAAGTCGCCAAGCTTCGTATCGCCTCTTCACTGCGTGGGAAAGGTGGTGCTCCAATTTCACTTTCATAAACATGCATCGTAGCTATCTTTGCCTCCATAAAATCGCTAATATCGACAAACACATTTGGACAAAACCTTACCCCATCCGGTCGAATTCCAAAATCTGTTTCTGATAAAGTTTCATAGACACGCACAGATTTAACAAACGGATAACGGAAAGACTTAGTAAAAGGGACGCAAGCATCAAAGACAACTTTGTGATCCGAATGGGCATCACCGCGAAAAGGCAAATAAATCGACGATGGCTGAACCTTATTGATAACATCCGCTATTTTTGTGACTATATCAGATAACGGCAAGGCATCTAGTTGCGCTACTGGAAAAGCCAAGTTATGAACGCTCGTAAAACCTACTTGCTGGGCGATGGCTTGAATTTCAACTTCACGTTTAGCAATTTTCGCTGGCAGAAAGCCTTGTGCATCACTCATGTGAGTAATAATTAACCAATGCACTTGCTTTCCTTG
This sequence comes from Methyloprofundus sp., assembly GCA_014859465.1. GTDB lineage: Bacteria > Pseudomonadota > Gammaproteobacteria > Methylococcales > Methylomonadaceae > Methyloprofundus. Next base: position 4,937 of record JACUUF010000133.1, on the reverse strand, counting down.
GGCAACTGCTCGGTGAATTAAACCACCACAACCTAATACTTCATCGTCAGGGTGGGGGGCTACAATTAATAATGAATCAGTCATTTTCTTCGCCTTAGTAACTCATTTTTTTGGCTATAATTAGCTTACGTTCGGGCAAATCTTTTAGAATCGCAAGGACTTTTTTAGCCATATAACCATCACCGTATAATTCACTGCCCCGCTTCACCTTCGCAATATAAGCTTTGTCCGTGCGAATCTTCACCAATGCATTAGAAACTGACTCTCTTTCGGCGGAAACATACTGTACATTTACATCCGCCAATCGCCCACGCTGTCGCTCACCAACATTGATTACCGGTAACCCCATATAACCTGCTTCAAGCACGCCTAAAGAAGAATTACCCAGTAAGCACGTAGCATGACGTAATAGATTAACAAAGTGTAATCGCGAAAGGTTACGATAAAACACAACTTGCGGGTGGCTCTCATAAGTCTTGTATACGTTTAACACCCAATCAAATCCTGGATCACTGTTGGGTGCGCCAACAAATAAGGTTAACCCCTGACCAATGGCTTCTTCAAATAAGCTGTTGAGTTCTTGCTTCACTTGCTCCTGTGAATAAGAACTCAGGGTGTGGTAAATCATAACTGCAAAATCATCGTTTATTTTTGGAGACACGATCGCGGTCAAGTCTTCACGAGATATGACTGGTGTCATGCGAATTTTATCCAGCCCGCCATTACCCACTGTATGCACACGCCAAGCTTCTTCCCCCATCCGCAGAAGACGCTGAGAATGTGCTTCTGCCATGGTGAAGTGAATATGACTGAGTTTTGATGCCGCATGACGAACCTCTTCATCAACATCACCATCTATAGGGCAGGTATTATCGCCACCCGCTATATGTGCTACAGGAACCCCCATGTAAGCCCCGGCCATCGCGCCTGCCAGTACTTCTTCCCGATCACCTAAAACTAATAAATAGTCTGGCGTTTCCCTTGCAAGGACTGCTGATAAATGCGAAAGCATATTGCCAATACCATTTACTTTGGCAGAAGAGGTGTTTGAGAAAATAAGGCTTTCAATGCGTGAAACAATTTTGAAACCATCCGCTTCGATTTGTTTCACCGAATATTCATGCAACGGAGAAAGATGTGCGCCTGAAACAATCAGGCCTAAATCAAATTCACAATCCGCTTCTAGCTCAGTTAACAAAGGGTATAGAAGGTCATACTCCGAACGGATACCAGTGAGCGCGAGTATTTTTTTCATGAAACTGGCTCCAATAAATAGCGACGAATCTCGTCCATAGATTGATTCATCATCATATCGAGCATTGATAAACCCTCGAAACTAGGTGATTTAAACTGCTTATAAATAGGCGGGACTGACTCAAGATAACGTATTTCAATGCTGTTAGCTGCAAAATCATCTTCAATCAAATACGCGCTTGATCCAGTTCCGCTCAGATAAACATTTGCTCCACAAGCTTTACACATAGCAAGAACAAGATCTGATTTTTGTTCATTTAACTGAAGCTCGGACATCAAAATGATTTTGGTCGATATTTCATAATACTCAATGATATATGAAAAAAAGGCAAAATTAATAGCATCCAAAGTCGTATAACGTTTTTCACACAGAAGTTTATATAAAGCATCGGCATGCTCCACCCAATAAGGTGAATTTCGATAAACCTCGATACTTTTCCATGATTTTTTTGACAGAGATCCTTCCACTAAATGAACATCACAAATATTAGTAGCCAGACCACTTTTTTGAACCGGCAAAGTAATCCATAGGGGGCCATTTGGCGACCAAATTTTATTGCGATTTTGTACGCTAGTAGCCTTGCCGCGCTGGAACTGCACATTATCCATCCAGACAAAAACATCCGCTACGGCTACTTTACGAAAGTAAGGCGGCCAAGGTAAAAATTGACTTTGGTGGGCGGAAAGAATCGTCATAGCGTTTATTCGACCTTAGTAAATGAAACAATCCAGAACGAGTTTTGAGCCATCTCAAAGGATTCAAAATCATAGCGTACTGATCCAACTGTCGCATTCAAACCTGCAAAAATATCATGTAACTCAATCTCACTTGGGATGCAAATTTTCGCTCCGGCTTGTACGCCATGACGAATCTCTTTTGTGCCATATCCGTCGTTTATTGGCTCAGAGATTAAGTCTAATGCCGAGCCCGGCATTGATAATGCAGCCAAAAACACGCCCCCCTTTTTCAAGACACGCTGCATATCCAACACTTTTTCTCGCATGCTATTTAGGTTATTGTAAGTCAGTACCTGCCAAGCAACCAGTGCATCCATTGTTGCCTCTTCAAAAGGCAGAATAGCTTCCTTATTAACTTGAAAGCAACCCTCTAGCCCCTGTTCAGAAAATCGTTTAGAAACAACTTCCACAGCTGTTTTACTTATTTCAACACCTTCAACAAATACGCCATTCTTCGCCATATGCAAGCTAGTCGTGCCACTTCCAAAGCCATAATCTAAAACCCTCGACTTGTCAGGTAATTTGGGCTTAATTAATCTGTGAAATAGGCGCACAAATGCATCATCTGGATAGTTCATCACATGCCCACCGGCATAAATTTGCTCCCAAATTGGCGCATTACTAGTAGCTAAATTGGTCATGATCAGAATTCCTTATCTTTAAGTAAATCAAACACTTGGTTAATCACATCTTTCATAAAAAACTGTCGGGAAGCGTTTTTTCCCGCCAAGACCAATCTTGGAGCGTGGCTTTCTAGTAGCGATGCTAAAGCCGCTGTTTGCTCACCAAAAAGTATCGAGTTAACAGGGAAACCTGTTTTTAGTACGGAGACTTGGCTATGGATCAACTTACCTTGCACTAATCCCATCTCCCGCAACTCGGCTTCAATCAATTCAACTGGTAAAGTATCTTCCTCAAAGCCTCGCACCACTTCTACCGTGCAATGATATCCTGCCTTTCCAGGGTTAAAATTGCTATAAAGCGTAATACGATAGCTATGCAAATCAGGCTGGTAGCACATCACATAATACAAATCACTCAAAAAAGGCGTATCAAAAACAAAATGGTACAAATCACCTCTACGCCAAGTTAAACCTGTCATCGGCTCACTAGGCAAACCTAAAAGCTTTCCTAGCAAAGGCAAAGGGGCCGTCCATACCAAGCCTGCATAGACTTGTGCTGTGTCTTGAGTAGAAAGCTGAAGCTCAAAACCTTCAGCTAACGTATCCAGTGAATCAACTCGATCATTTAAGGTCAGGTTAAAGTTCGTATAAGACTGACATTCTGTCAACAAATTCGCTACCCATTCACTAACACCCGTTCTTGGATAAAATACTTTTAGTTTAGAAGCGCCCTGCTCACGTGATTGATAAGAAATCAAGTTGTCAAAATATGGGCTTTTTTTGATCTGTTGCGTTATAAAATCCGATCCGAGTATGATTCGTGACAAACCCAACAACAAATGCGCTGATGGTTCTAAAACATCTGATGATACACCATAAAACTTACGCATCATTGGTGCATAGACGTGTTCATTCATCTGTTCACCAAAACACTGCACTACCCAATCATTCAAACTACTTACAGGCACGGTGATGGCTTCTCGAGAAAGCAACTCGGTACAGATTGCTTGATAAATATCTGTTGGCAAACCACGAATATCTAAAGATTGTGAGTCTGAATTTAATCTCCCCGCAAAATAACTCCCTGAACGCAGCACTGGCACTTGAATCCAGTCTTGTGTCTTCTCGAAATTTTTTCCATATAAAATTTCATCCGCCCAATCATGACCGGTAGAAGATAAAAAGTGCGTGCCATAATCAAACAAACAATCTTCCCATTGATAGGATCGACCAAGCAAACCGCCCGTCGATTCACTCGACTCAATCAGCGTGACAAAGTAACCTTTTTGTAACAGTAGTAACGAAGACAATAATCCCGCGATGCCTCCACCTACAACGGCAATGTGTTGGCTTTTCAAATCACGTCATCCTCTTTGTAATTACGCGTTGCTTTTTGTCCCAGCATCTCTAGCCAACGCATCGGGCTGATACCATGCCCTGGACGCTTCACACAAAGGTTATCTGGTGTGAAAACTTCCCCTAGTTTAATTGCACAGGCCGCCACTAAACTTTTACGTGAAATAGACAGGTTCTTAACCTCTCCACCAGTAGGGCGCTTGATACCATCGCCAAGCGCGATTTCAATATTGCGAACAGCACAAATCATCGCACGGAGTTCTTTAGGTTCTAAGCTGGCCTTGTGATCAGGGCCAGGCAAGTTTTTATCTAATGTAAAGTGTTTTTCAATAACGCTTGCTCCTAAAGCAACCGCGGCTGTGGGCACTTCGATTCCTGGTGTGTGATCGGAATAGCCTACTTTGACTTTAAACGCTTGTGCGATAGTTTGCATGGCGATTAGATTGACGTCTTGCATCTGGGTCGGGTAATCGGTGGTTGCATGCAAAATAGTGATTTTATCTTTGTCTGTACCCGACTCAATTAACAGATTCAGCGCGGCTTCAATATCTGCAAGTGTTGCCATTCCGGTTGAGAGAACAATTTCTTTGTTAAACGAGGCAATTTTTTTTAGATAAGGATAATTAGTGATTTCGCCAGACGGAATTTTCCAGCGTTTCACGCCCAATCTGTGCAAAAAGCTAACGCTAGACAAATCAAACGCGGTGGACATAAACTCAATGCCCTTTTGACGGCAATAATCTAATAACTCGAGATGATCCGTTTTAGACAATTCCAAACGCTTGAGCATCGCAAACTGACTTTCTTTAATACCGGTATTTTCGGTTTGATAACTCGCTTGTTCGGCACTTTCCGTCACCAATTCTTCGGTCACAAAGGTTTGGAATTTAACCGCATCAGCTCCGGCTTGCACCGCGACATCAATTAATTGCTTCGCCATTTGAATTGAACCGTTGTGGTTGACTC
>JACUUF010000132.1 GCA_014859465.1 Methyloprofundus sp. | reverse complement strand
CGACTAGAACAAGCACTTACTTTAGCGCATCGGCATAATCACTCGGCTGCTCTGCTATTTCTTGATGTTGATCGCTTTAAAATTATTAATGATAACTTAGGCCATGCCGCAGGCGATGAAGTGCTAAAAGAAACTGCGACTCGCCTGCTAGATGATTTACGTGATTCAGATCTTGCTGCACGAGTTGGCGGCGATGAGTTTACGCTAATTTTACCCAATACAGATGCTGCTGCCGCTGAAATCGTCGCTAAAAAAGTATTACAGCGCTTATTAGAACCCTACACACTTAATGAACAACAGTTTATTTTAGGTTCTAGTATCGGTATCGCCATTTACCCTGCTGACGGCAAGAATGTAAAAACGTTATTACAACAAGCTGATAATGCGATGTATTGCGCAAAAAAGGCAAAACAAGGTTATGCTTTTTGTTCGCCTGAACAAATTCACGCCAATAATCGCCGACTGATACTAGAGCAATCCTTACGTAAAGCATTAGCACAAGATTGTTATGCACAGGATTTTGAATTAAAAATGGCTTACCAAGCGAAACGCTGTCTAAAAACCAATAAAACAGTTGGCTATGAAGCTTTAATGCGCTGGTATCACAGTGAATTAGGCAACATCTCCCCGATTGAGTTCATTCCATTAGCGGAAGAAACAGGCTTGATTGTCGATCTCAGTGATTGGGTAATAACGGCTGTTTGTTTACAATCAGTGCATTGGTCGCAAGTCGGTTTTGACTTTGGTAAAATAGCTGTAAATATTTCTGCTGTAGAACTGATCAATTTGGATTTAGCCAACAAAATCATCAGCCAAATTGATAATACAGGCGCTCAGAGAAAATGGATCGAAATTGAAATTACCGAAAATGCCTTAATGAAAACGCCAGAAATAGCCATTAAAATCATGCGTCAATTAGTAGAAGCTGGCGTTTTGATTGCTATTGATGATTTTGGTACGGGCTATTCATCTTTGTCTTATATGAAAAATCTACCGGCATCTTTTATCAAAATAGACCGCTCCTTTATGCGTAATTTACTCAATAGTAAAGAAGATCAAGCGGTGATTCATGCCGTGTTAGCCATGTCGCACGCACTGGGCAAACAAGTCATCGCAGAAGGCGTAGAAACACCAGAACAATTACAGTTTCTAGCCGCAAGCGGCTGTGATATAGCTCAAGGCTATTGGATTGCTAAACCACTCGCTGCAGAAGATATCAACTAAACATTTCTAAACTGGGAACAGCTGTTTATGCGCAAACGTATTAAAAAATACCTATTACTTGTTGCTGGGCTATTATTTCTGGCCCTAGGCATTATTGGTGCGGTATTACCTATTTTACCCACCACACCCTTTCTTATTCTGGCACTAGCTTGCTTCGCGAATAGTTCGCCTCGCTTCCATCAGATGCTATTAAATAATCGCTGGTTTGGCGGGGCATTACAGCAATGGGAAGAAAGCCGCTCAATTAGCAGAAGCTCTAAGATTAAAGCCATACTTATGATTATGCTTACTTTTGCTGCCTCTATCGGGGTACTGCATGGGAAATTAGCGTTACAACTGATGTTGCTGACTTTAGGTAGTGTCTTGCTAATTTTTATGTGGCGGCTTAAAGAATCTGAAGTTCGGCCTGTTCGGGCAAAAGAATAATCCACTTCATGTCCTGATTCTTGGCTGATTTTAGTAGGAATCCGTATGCTCAAAGCTAGACTCCTCGCTAAAAATTAAACAAAGATAAGCTAATGCCTAGTTTTATTTATCTCGGGTGCAGCTGATTGATATGCAATTCAAATAGAGAATTAATCAGCTAACCAACCTTCTAAGGCCGATATAATTTCTTTCGCTTGTTTTTCACTAGAAATATTAAATTTAGATTTTTGCTGGTATTCTCCATCACGCTTCTGGTAGCGACGAATCGTGAATTTGTCAGGGCTGTATTCTTCTTTCGCTCTATTCCAATCTTGGTAACGATAAATCACAGTTGCCCAAGCGCCTTTAGTTAACACTTTTTTATCTAATTCTTTAACTGTTTCTATTCCACCATCTTCATAAGTAACGGTTAGTTCCTCTACTGTTTCTGCCATTTTTCTCTCAATTATGTTATTGCGCCATTACATAGCGCTTGCCTATAGCGGCAAATTTAAAACTAAGTCATTCTATGCGCAAAATGTGTCTTGCGAATAAATATTGGGCTATTTATCCCGAGTGGTTTAATCGATATACCCTAAGGGTTAGATCATTAATCTACAGTTTAGGCTCATAAACTGCTTGATTCTGCGAATGCAAAGTCGGGGAAATTTGATTTTTTTGACAATTACTTTAAAAGACTAAAAAGATGGATTAAAAATATAATCCACCTTTTTACAAACTTACTTACTTAACGGCAGTTAAACCTTTCAAACTGGTAAAGTATGCCGCAATATCTTTGACTTCATCTGCTGATAAATCTTGCACCATAGACTGCATCAATGCATTTTTACGTGCGCCTGATTGATAACCTTGCATTGCTTTTTCTAAGTAGTTTTGATGCTGTCCTGCTAATCGTGGATTAGTCGCTCCAGCATTAGTATCGTCATTATGACAAGCCATACAAGACGCCGCTAATTTTTTGCCTTTAGCTGCATCTCCTCCATTTGCATTAGCACGTGCAGAACCTGTAGCCGTGGCTAAATAAGCCGCAATATCTTCGATAGTTTTATCAGAAAAATCATAAACATTAGCCATCATTGTGCCGTGTGGACGCTCTGATTTTTGGTAAGCTTTTAAAGCCGCTACGGTATAAGCTGCAACCTGGCCGCCCACTTTAGGCACATAATAAGTCGGATAAACATTACTGGTACCCGGAGAAGTATGGCAACCTCGGCATGCTTCAAAAGCATCTCTGCCTGCTGCAACACTCCCTGCTTGCGCCATCATCGGTACACTTGAAAATGCAGTGATACCCAAAGCTAATGCGATCATTTGTTTATTCATAAGAATTATCCTAGCGTGAATTAAATTTTTTGCTTATCTTACTAAAAAGATGCGATTATTAATAGCATATTCCTCATATGCTTGCTGTTGATTGCTTTCATTTTCTTCTTGTGCGGCAAGAAAACAGATTAAGACAAGCGCACTCGCGGATCAACTAAAGTATAGGAAATATCAGTCAATAATAAGCCAATAATATAGAGTACTGACCCCAGAAAAACCATGGCTCTAACAATAGCAAAATCTTGGCTATTAATAGCATCAATTGTATAACTGCCCAAGCCGGGAATACTAAAAAATGACTCAGTAATCAAACTGCCCATAAATAATAACGGCAACACCACGACCACACCGGTTAAAATGGGAATCATGGCATTTTTTAAAACATGCCTAAAGAGCACCTGAGTTTCAGTTAAGCCTTTAGCACGCGCAGTGCGCACATAGTCTTGTTCAATTTCCTCTAAAAATAAGGTGCGATACCAACGCGCGCCAGCCCCGACGCCAGAGAGTACAGCGATCAATACCGGCAAAATCAAAAATTTAAAGGCATTCATGCCAGTATCATAGCCAGAAATCGGTACCAACATGAGCAGCTTACCTATGACAAATTGTCCGCCAATAATATAGAACAAAGAGGAAATAGACATAATTATGATACATAGAACAATCGCGCTAAACTCCAAATAGCTCTGGCGAAATAAGACCATCATTAAAGCCACGCTGATATTGACTAACAAGCCCACCAATAAAGAGGGCAAGGCAACCGCTAAACTCGGCCACATACGTTGCTGTATGTCCGCACCAATATGCCGACCACTATCAGATACACCAAAATCAAAGACAAATAAGCGCAAAGATTTTTGATAAAAAATCGTCTCTTTTATTTTATTTAGCCCAGCTTCATTTTGATTAATTAACAAGGGCAACTGATAGCCACGCTGCAGCTTCCAATTATCTATCGCTTGCTCGGTTACATGCTTTTGCCCTAACTGCATACGCGCCATATCATCGGGACTATTCACGATAAAAAAGAGCACAAAGGTGAGAATATTGACGCCCAGCAATAAAGGAAAAGCATACAAAATACGCCGTAGAATATAGTTAAACATTATTTAATGGTCTCCTTAGCGCGGCGTTGAAAACTGCGTACAGCAGGAAAAATAAGCACCACCATTAACAAAATAATAATGCCCATAGGCCAAAGCACTGGCTGATTCCATTGTTTCCTTAATTGTGCACGTTGTTGCGCTTCTATACGCCTGTATTTCAACTCGTTATTGGCCATTAAATTAGGCTTTAAATTATGATACCAACTATGGTATAGAGAAAAACTTTTCGGATGCAAGCCAAACACCCACGGCGCATCATAACGAATGATCTCTTGCATCTTTCTAATGACGGCCAACCGCTCTGTTCCGTTACTCATATAACTCATTTGTTTAAATAAACGATCAAATTCCATATTTTGATAGTTGCCTGCATTTTCTCCACCATGAACGGCTTTGGCATTGGGGCCATATAATAAGAAAAAGAAATTTTCTGGATCAGGATAATCGGCATTCCAGCCCCACATAAAAATCTGCGCATTTCCATCACGCATTTTCTGCTGAAAACGATTGTAATCCGTTGCCCTAATAACTAATTGTATGCCCAATTTAGCAAACTGTTTACGATACCAATTTAAGCGCGCACGGTCATCTGGACCACTGGCTGCGGTATCTAAATACAAAACTAACGATTCGCCAGTCAGTGGATCTATGCCATTTGCATAGCCGGCTTCTTGCATCAGCGTTAATGCGGCGGCTATAGATTTACGCTGTGCATGACCATTATGCCAATCGTAAACATAGCGATTAATGCCCTGCTCGCCGGCGCTATAACCAAAAATACCGGGCGGTATAACACCTTGCGCGGCAACACCACGGCCATTATTGAAAATGGAAATATATTCTTCATAATCCACTGCAATGGCGATCGCTTGACGTAATTTACGCGCTTGCTCGTTGCTGCCGCCAATAACAGAATCGAGCATATTAAAGCCCATATAAAAAGTTGAACTATTCACTGCCGTTTGTAATTGTATGCCTTGAGCTTGCATACTCGGCGTCAATGCAACCTCACCTTCGCCAGTAAATTGCACGGCCTGATCAAAACTATCAGAAGCGATGCCTGAGCCATCATAATAACCTTGCAAGAATTTATTCCAATAAGGAATCGTTTCTTTTTCTAACAGATAAATGGCTTTATCAATAAACGGTAAACGTTTGCCCGCATCATCTAACATACCATTGGTTTTATCTTCTGGCTCACCTTCACTAGGGTAAAACGCGGCATGAAAATTCGGATTTTTAAGCATCACCATACGTAAATTAGGATTATTTTCCTCTAACATATAAGGCCCTGTCCCTAAAGGCTGCCAATCTAAAGTGATATTTTTATCGATTAAGGCCTTTTGCGCATAAAACTCATCCGCTTCCCATGGCATAGGCGCAAAAAACGGCATGGCCAACCAAAATATAAATTGTGGATATTTTCCTTTGATACGGATTTTATAACGATATTTATCAAGTACTTCGACGCCGTTAATAGCATTATCTTTTAGAGCCGTACGTGGCTTATCTTTTATAGTCTGCGCATAATCACCTAGTCCAACAATATAGTGCTTCATTAATTCAGCAATAGGTGATGATATTTCAGGGTGCACAAGACGTTTAATTTGCTGCACATAATCGGCTGCCGTTAATTCTCGTGTTCCGGTTTGTTTAAAATCAGCTAACCATTGAATATTTTCTAATTGCGCCGCACTCAGTTGATGATAAAGATATTGTCCTTGCTGGTTAATAGCCAATGCAGGGTGGGGTTGAAATTGAATACCGGATTTGATCTCAATAATATACTCTGAATAAGCAACCTCATCGCTCGTGCTAGTTTCAGTTAGTGGCTGACCTAGGGCGCCAAAATAGCGAATTTCCGGCATTTTTTTGGCGGTTAATGGCTCTAGCTCATAAGGACGCTTTAAAAAATGATATTGAAAAGGCGGCTCATAGATTTGCCCAATAAAGGCATATTCATTCGAGCTGTAAGCTTTTGCAGGGTCTAAATGTTTAGGTCGTTCGGAAAAAGAGGCATATAAAACGGACTGTTGCCCCTCAAGATCTTTAGGGTAAGGGTTATTAAATATCGGATCATTACAAGCAGATAATAACACCGTAAAAAGAATAAAAAAGACGATTTTTTGCCATACGCTCATTGATTACCTTAACTCCTAAATTTTTCAACTTATACCCTGTTTGCCGTTATATAAGCTTTACTGGCAGTATGCATTGTGGGATGCAAAGTTTAGCCCGCGAGGTTCAAAGTTGCAGGCTAAAACCTAAGCCTACGTCTATTCCCTACTATTTAGCTGAAAATTGCTCCATAAGTAACGCTTGTACCTGACAAACTTCACCTTCAGGCATACTTTGCACATAACTTCCATCACTCTGCATAATCCAAGAGCCAGAATTATCTTTTAGATATAACTCTAAATCAGCTAATACCCGGGCTTTTAATGCTTTATGCTCGATAGGAAAACAAGCTTCCACACGCCTAAACATATTACGGTTCATAATATCGGCACTTGCTGCATAGACTTCTGGATTACCGCCATTTTCAAACATATAAACACGCGCGTGCTCTAAAAATCGGCCAATAATTGAACGTACTTCTATATTTTCAGAAACACCTTCGATACCAGGACGTAAAGAACAAATACCACGGACAATTAATTTAACTTCCACGCCTGCTTGCGATGCACGATATAAGGCTTGAATTAATTGCTCTTCAACAACCGAATTGACTTTAATGATAATTTTGCTCGGCTTGCCTTTTTTGGCGAAGTCAATTTCCCGCTCAATTTTATCTAGCAAACCCTTATGTAAAGTAAAGGGCGATTGTAATAATTTATTCAGCTTAGTCACTTTACCTAGACTGGTTAATTGAATAAATATTTTCCTAACATCCTCGCCTAATTCTTTATTGCTAGAAAACAAGCCATAATCAGTATAGAACTGGGCTGTTTTAGGGTGGTAATTCCCTGTGCCTAAATGCACATAATCACGAAATTGCTTCCCTTCTTTGCGAATAACTAAGCACATCTTAGCATGTGTTTTATAGCCAACAACGCCATACACAACATGCACAGCAGCATCTTGTAGTTTGGCGGCTAAAGTAATATTCGCTTTTTCATCAAAGCGGGCGCGTAATTCGATGACCACCGTCACTTCTTTACCGGCTCGAGCAGCCTTTAATAAGGCGCCAACAATCGGAGAGTCGGTACTGGTGCGATACAAAGTTTGCTTAATCGCCAATACGTCAGGATCTTGAGAGGCCTGGCGAATAAACTCGACCACGGGAGCAAAAGATTCATAAGGGTGATGCAATAAAATATCTTGCTTCTTAATGACTTCAAAATAATTTTTACTACGCGCCAATGCACTAGGAACAGAAGGCTTATAGGGCACAAACTTTAAATCTGGACGATCCACCAAACCATAAATCTCTTGCACTCGACTTAAATTAACCGGACCATTAACGAGAAAAACTTGTCCATCACTAATGCCAAATCGTGCGGCTAAAAAAGCGATGGTTTCAGGACTACAATTAGCATCAATTTCTAGGCGTACTTCATCACCATAATTACGCATCGCGAGTTCGCCTTCTACCGCATCGAGCAAATCATCAATGGCATCATCATCGACAAACAAATCACTATTACGCGTGACTCTGAATTGATGACAACATTTAATGCTCATGCCATTAAACAAATCATCTACAAAAGCGTGAATAATTGATGATAAAAACACGAAATCATATTCTCCGCCCCCCGTTTCTTCACTTGGTAGCTGAATAATTCTCGGCAAAGCGCGAGGGGCTTGTAAAATCGCACGACCACTATTACGTCCGAAGGCATCTTTACCCGTTAAGGAGATAATAAAATTTAAACTTTTATTTAAAATGCGCGGGAACGGATGCGCTGAGTCTAAACCAACAGGCGTTAAAATAGGCGATAATTCTTCCCGAAAAAAAGTCTCTATCCATTGTTTTTGGCGATCGGTCCAGTCATCTCGACGAATAAAACGAATATTCTGCTCAGCTAACTGTGGAATCAGTAATTCATTTAAAACGCGATATTGCTCATTAACTAAATCATGCGCCTTAGGTGCAATAGCCTCTAACTGTTCTTGCGTATTCAAGCCATCACACATTTTTGCGAATGGGTCTATCGTTGCTAATTGAATAACGCTGGCAACTCTAACCTCATAAAACTCATCTAAATTAGAACAAGAGATGCATAAATAGTTTAAGCGTTCTAATAAAGGTAAATCTTCATTTTTTGCTTGCGCTAAAACGCGATCATTAAACTCTAAAAGACTCAGTTCACGATTAAAATATAAAGCAGGAGCATTAAGATCCACCGCTTCAACAATGTCTATAGTTTCAGTACTGACTATTTTTTCTTTGTTTTCTGTCATCGTCTTATTCACCGTTTCCCTTGATCTCTAATATGCCTGAATTTATCAAGAACTAAAACCACGATTGCCCTGCAAACCACCGGTATGGATAGCAATAATTTTTTGTCCTGACTTAAAGTAGCCTTGGCTAATTAAATCATAAATGCCATACAACATTTTTCCTGTATAAATTGGCTCTAATTTTATACACTGCGCCTGTTCAAAGCCCCGTATAAAGTGTAATAACTCGGGCTTTATTTTAGCGAAGCCACCAAAGTGGTATTGTAACTGGATAAACCATTCATTATTATGACACGCCGTATTTTTTAATAAAGCGTTTACCTCTTGGTTTAAATATTCAGCACCTTTCAAAGCAGCAAAGCCAAGCACTTGCTTATTAGGTGCTGCACTCACTAGCCCCGCTAAAGTCGTCGCAGTACCACACGGCACACATAAAACATCATAAGCCAAACCAATTTCGGCAACTAATTCAGCAACGCCTAACAAAGCTAAGTCCATCGCCCCGCCCTCAGGCAACCAATATTCGCCTTTTTGTAATCCTGGCAAAGCATCATAGGCTTTATATTTTCTGAGCAACCGATAATCACTACGGGAAACAAATTCCAAGTGCATTCCCCAATCTAGCATATCGCTTAAGGTGGAATTTAATATCTCAGGGCGCTCACCACGAATGCGCGCTTCTGTCCGTATGCCTAATAATTTACCGACATAAGCTAAAGCATGTAAGTGATTGGAATACGCGCCGCCCATAGAAATAATTTTCTGCGTATTCAATGTTAGCGCATGTTCCAGTATATATTTAAGTTTACGCCATTTATTACCAGAAATAATCGGATGCAAAAAATCGTCTCGCTTTAAGTAAAGCTCAATCCCCTGCTCTTGTATAAAAGGCTCAATAATTTGAGTTAATGACGAAACACCTAGGCTCTTCTCTAGCGCAATCAGTTGTTTATTTGTAAGCGTCAATTAAACCCACCTAGCCAAACTACCCCATTTACTTTAAAGGCGG
>JACUUF010000131.1 GCA_014859465.1 Methyloprofundus sp. | reverse complement strand
ATTGAGTATACTGCCAGACGGACTGTAAAAGCATCTCATAAGCATTAACCTGCGCAGCCTATCTTATACCTATCAACAACCGCAAGCTTCTAAAATCTCCCCAACACCATGTCGCAGTACGCGGGCTTTTTTCTGTTAAATCAACGGGGGCTGATTATAACTGCTCGTCTCCCATTCAAACCAATCGGCCAACCAAACAAAACTATCTAACCATATCTTTACTACCCCTGTAATGGGTTTAGACAACGTTGGGTTATTTTTAGCCCATTCGACCCAAACAGGCGATTTTTTGTAATAAAAATTCACCAAAACGCTTGAACCGGGCCACTGGTTTTGCATCCAGTCCCTGACTTTTCTTAAAAGCCTAACTTCATCAGATTTAGTATCACCATAAACATGAGAGGCAATAAAACAACGGGTATCTGAGTAACTGGAAACTCCCTCCGGTGATGCACTATTTACAAGTAAATCTAGCTGGTAATCCTGCTGATAATCAAATCCTGCTGAGCCGGCTTCAACAATAAAACGGGCATACTCACCATTATTCACCAGGCCAGCTACCGACTCACCACTTTCTGGCCAAATTAAATCCACAATTGAGAAGCGATTAAGTGCACGTAATTCCACTTCAAATAATCTCTCATCCGTCTGCCAAAACAAGCCATATCGGCTTTGTTTTTTTAGCAGTTGCATACTTAAGGGGGTTGAAGCTTTAAAGGTTAAGTTTTGCAGAAAACGGTCGTCTGCTTCTGTTGATACAAACGTGCGCCAAAGTTGCTCGCTTTCAATGCCGCTCAACTTTAGATTTTGAACCCTACCTAACTGACTTAAGCTTGATTCAGCTAGGATAGATAAATTACAGTCTTCTGGAGAAGACTTTATCCCTTGCAAAATACCATCCTGATCTAAAGTTACTTCATCGTTTTGACAACCAGCGCCCAAGCTTTGCAATGTAAGCACATCCGCGTCTTGGGTTTGCAATTTAAATTGAAATGGTAAGCCTAGCTCGACTTGCCCCAAAGCTAACGTGATCCATGTCGGAGTGATAATATCACCAACTGATTTTGTTGCACTAAAGTCCGAGGCACGCTCAACTTCTTGTCCATGCCGATCTACACATAAAGAAAAGCCTCGAATTCTTACCGACTCCCCTTCTAATAAATTCAGAGTGGCGGTTTGTGTGGCTGTCGGTTGCGCCAGGCTGTATTGACTACCATCAGCCTGCGTGACAACAATTTCAACCCGATCCACCGCTTCATCAGCCTGCCAGCTTAAAACGTATTCGTCATCCAGTGATCGGGTTAAGGTTTGAATCTGAGGTGGAGCCGGAGACCAGTCCAAATAAAGGCCTGGGTTATTGTTTGGTGCGGCCGCTTCAAGCCAACCACAACGCAGTTGATCCAACCTACCCAAACTTACACGCGTTGAATTCACTTGTGTAATGTCTAGCGGCTGATGATTAAGCATGAAACTTTGCACCAGGTCTAATTTATGACCCACAATATAATAGTTTCCTTCCTCTACTTGTAAATGACTAAGCGCGACAAAAGGATAATGCACACTGTTTAAAGCCTGATTTGCATCTACCAGGCCTGGTGCTTTAAGTTTAGGTTTTAATGAGTCAATCCGTTGTACCGTCGCCTCAAGATTTGCACGCAAACCTTGTGGTGTTAAAGTTGGATTGGCCGACCAAAGCATCGCCGCAATTCCACTAACAATTGGTGCCGCCATAGATGTGCCATCCTGAAACTGATAACCTTGCTCACTAGACGTGGTTAATGCCGTTGGCCAAGTACTCAAGATATTAGTTCCCGGTGCTGCAAAGCTAACAACTTGATCGCCGTAGTTAGATCGAGAATGCAATGGCAAATTATCTAAATCCTTGGTAGTGTCGGCATTGGCGATGGTCAAACTGGCTAAGTTTTTACTGGCGGTTTGAGCCGGATATACAAGGTTTAAATTAATATCCATGCCGCTATTGCCTGCCGCATTGACTACAAAAATGCCCGCCTGAGTCGCATCACTTACCGCCAAATCAATCGCCGAACTTGCTCCTGCACCCCAACTATTATTAATAATAAACTTGAAGGCTGGAAATTGTTTTTTTATATCCATTACATAATAAATGGCTTGTACCGCGTTTGAAATAGAACCATTACCAAACCGGTCCAAAAACTTAACCGGTAAAAGCTTAACATTCCAGCAGCTCCCCGCTACCCCCAAAGCGTTATTACCAACGGCGCCTATCAAGCCTGCAACATGCGTACCGTGACCAAATAAATCGGCTACACTGCCATTTTGACTGACGGGATTCCAACCATGACGATCCCCTATATAGCCATTACTATCCATATCAACACTCGAGTTTGGCGCCTCACCTTCATTTAGCCATATATTTTCAACTAAATCGGGGTGCTCAAGATCAAGCCCTGAATCTATAATCGAGACAACGACGGGGCTACAATCAATGCCCTGTAACCACGCCTGATCGAGTTTAATAAGTGATTGCCAAGGAATCTGAAAATCAATCAAACTATCATTGGGTATAAATTGAGGGCCTTTAACAATCTGATCGCGCTCTACCCAATTCACATCAGGATTAAGTCGCAATTGCTGAATGAGTGCTAGTTTTTGGTGCTCTGACAAGTCATCACTAAGCTCATAAACCGCAATGCCTTTGGCTTGCTTTTGTTCCGTCAACAAAGTTAATAACGTTGGGTTAAGTTGATGTTGCGCAGCCAGTTGAGTGAATTGCACCATGATCCGATCACCCGCATGAGCCTGAAGACTCAATGTGCAACCCAAAATAAATCCTAACCATGCTTTTTTCATAGCTTTTAAAATCCAATAAAAAAAGGGGCTCACACCCCTTTTATTTTAACAAATAACTATTAAATCAATAGGCCGTCATTGTTATGAAACTTCTATCACAGTATCTCCTGACGTTGTCGTTTCATCAGTTTCCGATTGATTGTAAATAAATGCTTCACGCTCAATGGTTAAAGGTGATGCCTTTAAGCGAACAGGGGTTGCACAAACGTCCATTACCTCTTCCTCAGTATATTGCAGGCCGCCAACAGCTTCATACTGATCGACAACACCGTCACCATCTAAGTCCTGACCAGTTGATGTGGTTTGCATATCATCAAATGTGTAATTGTAAACGACACCCACTTCGAACGGTGAGACAACGCCATCACCATTTAAATCGTCACCAAATTCGGGATTAAATTCATCACGTCCCGTTTGAGAGTTCCAGCTTATAGCTGATTCATTCACTACACCGACTTGCCATTGCCCATCAATCCAGCCATAGGTAAAGTTTTTATCCACCCAGTTCATGCTAACCGTCGCACAGTTTTCACCTAATGCATGGGCTTGCGCTGATGCCGTTAACCCTTGTGTTTGGCTAATGGATCCCATCGCATAAGCCATTAAAACACTTGTCGGGTCATGGGTCGGTTTGTTTTGTTGAGCTTCTTCCTGCGAAATACCTGTCGCATTGTCATACCAGTGTTGACTGTCATAAATGTGTGAACTAAACACCTCAAGTGCCCAACCTTGAATGGTTTGCCCATCTAGAACACTAATTGGGGTAACCTGTGTCAAATCAGCATGGTCGCTCGGAGTTTGCAACACATTTTTCCAGTTCCACTGGTTAACAATATAAAGTGTTTGTTCAGCACCATCTTGATCGTAATAAGTTCTAGACCATTGATAATAATCAGAATCTTCCTCTGATTCATACTCTCGAACACCATCTACAACCGTAGCCTCCCCTAGCCCTAAATCACCCACAATAAATAATTCAGCCCAAGTATACTGGCTAGATGCAGAGCTATCGAAACCGACGTCTGCCGAGATACTCATAAAATCGCCACCTTGCAATACCTTAGAACTCGTTAGGCGTGCATCATAAACCTGGTAAAAATCAGAGCGTACTTCATCTTCAATATATTGACCATATATCCACGGGCCATCTGTATCGTCATAAACAGATTCATATTCTTCAAACACTCCACCACGAATTTGTTCTTCTTTATTTTCGGTAGCATTGGACAAGGTCGACATAATAAATACCTGGGTTAAATCCATCGGATTTCCTTGCGCATCTAAAGCCCCATCAAACCCCAAGCTAGCTACTTTTGCACCATGGTTTAAACGTTGGATACTTTTAATTCCGATTTGATTAAACTGGCCGTCGGTTAAAAATTCAACCATATTACGCTCAGTTGTATCGTTATATAGCCACTTGGCTTTAGCCATGTCACTCGTTAATAACGTGGGTACAAAAGGTTGTGGATTATCACTTGCATCCACAAACGTCCAGTTGGCAGACATCATATTTAAGGCAATCGCGTTAGAGCCTTCGCCTAAAAAAGCCGGCATGGCTTCATACGCAATCAACTGGTTTGTGCCATCATACTGCTCGGCAAATACAATATAACCTGTCGCTAACAAATTACCCAAAGTCGCACTATTATCAGTGGGCGTTAACTCTACGCTTACGACTGGATCCGGTAGTTGAAAATCTAGTGTTTGGCTATGCGTATATAAATAATTTGCTAAGGCCGTAGCTATACGTCCAAAATCGCGGGCTTCTTGTTCAGTCACTTGCGCTTTGGTTTTATAGCTCTCGTATAGGTCATAAATACTAGAGTTTTCATATCTATATTCGTATTCATAATAACCTTCAAGCATGTACCACGGAAAAACACCACCACTGGACTCATATTGTGCGATCGCATTAAATACTTGATCCACCCGGATCAGGTTTAATTGAATGGTGGCCACTTGCGTTCCGATAAAGGCCGCAGATACTTCCGACTGAGGGAAGCCCACACTAAAACTGGCTGACGCGGTTGATAAGTTTGATGAACTCACTGCTGTTGGTTCGTTTGAAGCCGTGTTATTTTGACTGTCTGGCATACATGCGGTTAAACCCAACATGGCCGAAACAATAGCGGTGGCTAATACTGTTCTTTTCATTGTTCTACTCCATAGCTTTTAAGGCCGCGCAGTTACGCGGCATACAATTTTATTGAATGGTAATGATGGTATCACTGCCCGTCTCGGCTGTATCTGTCACATTAAAGCCCAGTGAAGAGGTAACTGGGTCGTTGTCTTGATCCTGAATAGTTAAACGCACCTCATAAGTCCCGACCTCTAACCCGGTAGGCAAATTCGCTGTTACACGATAACCCTCAAGAGTTGGTGTCAATGTTTGTAGCAAGCTATCATTCTGATAAATGCCTATCAAGATATCCAAATCTGCAACACGCTCGTCCCAAACTTGAGCCGAGAAAGTTGGTGCAGGGCTATAACCAAGCTCTAGGTTTGTAAAACTCAGTTTCGCATCATAAATCTGCGGAAGCTGACTGTTACCAATTGTAAAACTCACGCTGCTTGTTGTCGCTTTTGAACCCTCATCCGTTACTGTGAGCGCCAAGCTATAAGTTCCTGACTCATAACCAGAAATATCCAACGTCCAAACGCCGTTATTTAGTTGCGGATAAACAACACTGCTGTCAAGTTCAAAACTAACCGTTAAGTCCTCGGCTCTGGTGAAGTCGTCCCACATATAAGCATAAATTGTCAAGGTATCGTCTGAACCCTTAACCAGGTTGTAACGACTTAAGCCTAGGTAAACACTAGGGGCTTGGTTGACAAGCACCTCAGTTATAACTTTAGCACGGCTTGTTTTTGGTTCGCTCCCAGCATCATCTCGCTGATCCTGGACGGTAAACGCAATTTCCGAGCTTACTTGTTGATCAGTAAACAAGTTATCTGATTCATTTGTGCCATTTAAACCATAAGTTAATGTATCACCATCCGGATCCGTCGCCACGACCTTGTAACTTACTGCCGAATTTCCCATAACACGATCCCTGCAAACAAGCTCTGCATCTTGGCGTGAACAACTAAGCGCAATTAAGCCAGAACCATCTGCATTGCCACGTTCTACTCGCCAAATTTTAGGGGCACGGTTAATATTGGCCAATTCCGCTTGAATACGGCCGTTATAAGTCGATGAAGCCCCTTCGGTATCGGTCACTTTGACACTCCAATTTAAGGTGCCGGCATCCTGCCCAGCTAAATGTGATGAATCAATCGCGCAAGTATGACTAGCGGAGGTATAGACATAAGCCGCCGAAGCGCCGCCAGGACAGGTCCATTCAAAGGTAATATCTTGGCTATCCGAGTCATAACCGTAAGCCGAAAGGTTCAAATCAGCCGAACCATTAACTGGAATAATCAAACGATTGGTTTCGGTGTAACCCCAAACCGATGGCGGCTGGTTAGGCAATTCAACCGCAGACAAGACCACTGTCTTACCATCGTCAGAAGATTCATTAGCTGCTTTTGAATTATCAACATTAAATTCAGCTGTGGTACCAGATACCGCTAGGTTAACTGTTTCATTACATGGCACAACCGACTTAAAGTTGCCATTGTAATCACTATAGGCATAACGCCAGAAGTTTCCATTTTGGCTATTTAACTGAATACTACGCCAGCTTACTGGCTCGCCGTTTTTAACCACTTGGCCTTCAACTTGACAGCTAAAAGGGTTGGTAAGCAACGCTGGATTAGGTGATAAAACCAGGGTATTCGAATCGTCTGAAGCAACAAAATCAAAACTTTCATATTGATAGGTGTTTTCATTAAATAAATAAGCCGTTGCGGATGCCGCATTGGTTGGGGTGGTAGGGCGTGAAAAATTAAAACGACCATTAGTCGCATAAATCCACTCTTGACTACCATCGTCAAATTGCACATAACCATAGCCATTAAACGGCTCAGCCTGTTCACCATCATAGCGAACACGTCCATTAAAACTGTGATCTACAACCTCTCCAGCTACAATTGGCCAATCAATATTCACCCACTGAATCCACTCATTACCTGCGGTAATTTCAATTTCAGCAAACAACTGACCGTCAAACACTACCGGATTAACCGCGCCACTATAATTAGTGTATTTTAAGTTGGCCAAATCCCAAGAAACCAAGGTCGCCAAGCCTATCATTACCCAACCCTGACCCGAGCGATAGACATAAATCGGTACCTGAATGCCTAGAGGGTTAGCATCGCCTAAATCATCACCGGCATCTTTTGTAATAGTGTGATAAGTATTGCTGGGCACACGAAGATAAATCGTCGGATTATCTCCCTCTGCGGCTGATTGTGCTTCGGAGGCATTTGCCAGTTCAAACTGGTTGCCATCTTGATCCTCCAGACGAATTTGCGCAAAACTAGTCGAGATAATAGGAACCACCTCATCACTTGAAGTGTTTAGGCCTCCCGCCGTTCTGGCTTCAGAATTAACGCCTACACCAGTAAAGTCAGTCGCCAAACCCACCCCTTCAAAACTGCCGGGGAAAGATTGTGAGTCCTGCGCACGGCTTGGATCAAAACCTTTAATACCCGCAGTAATGGCTTTTACTTCTTCACTTACTCGATCAAGTGGAATCTGTACTCCAACCTGTACGTCGCTTGTGCCATCATTCATCGCTTGGGCAGCCGCTTGACCACCTAACAGGACTTCTTCACCATTTTGCGTGCGTACTAAAGCAAAGGTCAGCGCTGGGTTACCTGATTTTATAGATGCGGCCGTTGCAGAGCCCAAATCTAAGCCAGCGTCTGCAGATACGGCATAGGTTTCTAACGCTTCAGACGTTAACGTAAAATTAATGGGCAAACGATCACCAGATTTTGCGTTCTTTAGAATTTTTTCTAGTGTTACAAACCCTTCTTTCTTAACCGTAACCTGCAAATCGACAGCCGACAGCGCATAGCTAGGCAAATCAAGCTGAGCGCGACCATCTGCATCGGTTTCGCCAATAACCTGAGAAACTTCAGTTGAGCCATTTTTGCCTATAACTGGTGTTTTAGTACCGGCCTCATAGGCTTTTACAATAATAGAAGCACCATCAATATTCGCCTGTCCTTCTGTTTTAACAGCAAGACTTAATTTAACATCGGTCACCTCTTCGAGTTCTGGTGCTTGAGATTCAACCTTCGCCAAAATGGTTTCAAGGCTGTCGCTGGTTAGCGTACTAGTGCTGTCTGCAATAGCTTTTGCTATGGCTTTCAAACCCGTTTCGGACAATAGAACTTGACCTGGTGTGATACTGGAGGAAACAACACCTGTTTGCAGATCATCCGCAATACGTTGCGCGAGTTTTTCAGCCAATACTTTTCGAGCCTGATTGTTTTGATAGTCTGGCGCACGAAGGTCAGCTTCATTATCAAAACCAAGATTCTCTAAAATTTTTGATTTATCTGAATTGGATGCGGCATCATATAAGGTCGTAAAAGGAGAAATGGTTTGACCTGTTAAGTCATTCGTAATGGAACTTGGTAACTTACTCAACAGCACACTAGACTTACCGGTTGAATTACCGGGGGTATTAGACTTAACCTCCACCACTAAAAACTTGTCTTGTGCCTCAGAAGCGGCTGTTGAAATAGTGAATGCACCTGACGTGTTTGTAATTGCACTTGGTTCTTCAGAATCACACTTTAGGTTTGAGTTCAAATCAATGCAGACCTTTGCACTTTGAAGAAGATCGTTAGTCGCTATACCACTTATTGTATAACTACTTGCTTCAGGATCTGTTGGATCAGCACCACCACTCGAACCTCCGCCTAAACACCCGACTAAACTAATGGCCGTACCCATTGCCAGTGCCAGCTTTGTTTTATTATAGTTTTCCATCCAACAACCCCTATTTCCTCAAAACGCATACGAATAAATCAAACTAACAGATCGCTTTGCACCTTACACTATCTGAAAGTCTGACAAGACAAGCTAAAAGCTTATTAAGTACTTTATACAAATAATAAGCATACCCCATATTTATTCAACTCAATATTTCTTATAGAGCAATTAAACCCCCTAATCAAAATCCAGTAAATCAATAAAACTTAAGCAAAATCAATTACTGTAATTAAAATAACAAAGGTTTCAATTCTTTTATAGGCTTATAAGCAATTTAAGCCACACCAACTCTCAACCAGACCTGGATAAAAACACAAAATAACCGTTAAGACCACACGTCAGCAGGCAAAACTAGGCTACGGGTACCGAAAAACGGCAAAGAAACCTTGCTTTAAACACCTGACAGGGAAAAACAACCACCTAACCACCAGGCCTTGCACGAGTGTCCTGAATAATTTTTTAAATCCATAATTCATTATGATTGCAAGTCCTCATAACAGTGACAGTTGTTGTTTGTCATACAATTCTCGCTGTTTTTTTCGCCTGCAGTAGTCTCTTATTTGATTCGGCCTCTCGAACAAGCTATGTATAAGTCGCCATAGCGTGAACCTCAACGGTTCAATTTGTTGGTGTGTCATCTGCTCGATTTTGATAAGCAGATACACAATTAATGCCGATAAAACTTGGATTCGCACGGCATTCGGGTTGTGACCAATAAAGCGTTTGATTTTTAAGTGTTGTTTAATCCACTTAAAGAACAGTTTGATCTG
>JACUUF010000130.1 GCA_014859465.1 Methyloprofundus sp. | reverse complement strand
CCAAGGGCAAGTCAAAGAAATTTCCTGCGGATGTTGCATCGAGAGCCGCTAGAAAACTTGAATACGTGGATCTGGCCGTACAGCTTGAGGATTTAAAAGTGCCACCCGGCAATCGCCTTCACCCACTGTCGGGAAGCAGGCAGGGGCAGCACGCAATTTCAATAAATGATCAGTGGCGTATCTGTTTTCGTTTCGAAGACAGCGATGCGTATGAAGTCGAAGTGTGTGACTACCACTGAATGAGGTGATGACTATGGCTATTCTTAATACTGCCGGTATGCAGCGCAAACCGACTCATCCTGGCGAAATGCTGAGGGAAGACTTTCTTCCGGACTATGGCCTGACCGTTTCGGGGTTGGCTGAATCTTTGGGCGTGTCTCGTCAGTCAGTTAATGAATTACTGCGCGAGCGTCGTGCTGTCAGTCCTGAAATGGCGCTCCGGCTTGCCCGTTTGTTTGGTAATTCGCCGGAATTCTGGCTGAATGCGCAGCGATCTGTTGATCTTTGGACGGCCGCTCAGTCGATCAGGGAAGAAGTAAATCGAATCAAGCCGCTACATGCTGCATAACCAAGCTATACACAGGATGCCAAAACCTCCGCTTCACTCTGGCTTTGTCATCGGTGATAGCGTGCGTTGGGCGCAATGCTTAAAGTCTGGGACATGTCGATGAAAATACCCGTGATTGCGGCATTAATGCTGGGTACGAGTTGCACGTAAATCAAGGGGTCAGCCAACTTGATTTTAAATCCTTAACGGTTAAATCGCCAAGATGATGGTACCCGCTGCAGAATAGTTATACCTAACCAGCCTCTGCACATCATGCATCGAGGCAATAATCGTCAAAATAAAAAATCAAGTTGGCTGGTATCTTAAATCTCGCGTAGAACATAAGCCATGTTTTACACTATCCAAAGTCATTGGATAAAGGGGTAGAGACACTGTAACGAGGCTTAGTGTTCACCACTCTTTCTAGCAAACTCGCTGCAACAATTCACCCTGAGCAACCAGTCATAGATAAATTTGTGTTAAAAAACGTTGGTTTAAAACGACCTTATCCAAAGGCAAAAAATAGGGATGGCAATCTAGTAAAAGTACATGAATCTTTGTTGAGTGAAATCACGGAATTTCTGCAACATGATAATGACAAATACTTGGTGCAAAAATTCAAAAAAAATTTCCATCAGCAAACGTAACTGAAGTGAAAATGGTTGATTTAGTATTATGGCAAACAAGGTAAATCGCATAACAATGGACTACACCGGACATCCAAAAGCTGCGCTGATCGTTCCTCACTCTGCAACTTTTGGCTGCCGGTGAGCCTAGGTGTTAAGGCTCATCGTAGTGACCACCAATGGCGAAGACATAGATGCACCTATCATCGAATCGATATATCAGGCGGTCTTTCTGTGATATCCGCTTAGACCACAGGCCAGAGAGGTTATGCTTGAGGGGCTCAGGTTTTCCCAAACCAGAAGATGGGTCTTCTGATCGCAGCATTTCTTTGAGCAATTTGCACAGGGCCTTGTGCAATCGTTTATCCTTTTCGCGCATGGCTTCATACGCTCCCCAGGTATTGCCTTCAAATACCAGTGATCTCATCCATCTGCTCGTTAGTCGGTTTATAACCTTCCCCGCGACTGTGGGTTTCAAGAGAAGTGGCAATCTGTTGCATCAAGCTCTTGCTTTGGAGAACGTGAAGGGTCTCCTGCTCTCGCTCCCAGTCATCAGCGCTGATGACAACGAAAGCCTCTCCGGCTCGGCGCGTCACCTTGAGCGGTTCATGTTGGCTAACTATCTGCTCAACAACGCTTTTCAGGTTATCTCTAAATTTGTTTACACTGATCGTGTCCATAAAATACCCTCACGTACGGAAAATCCGTACAATTTTACATTCAAAGCCCTAACAAGACCAGTCACGGCGACGGTTTTTACATTGCGGCTTCGCCTCCATTGCAAAACCGCTCGTACTGAGCGGCATTAGGCAATAAAATTATCAAACGTTTGAGCAATACTGGGGAGCTCATTAATGATTTTTTTATCTGCTGTAATCAGTGGAATATTTAATAGTTTTGCCAAAGCAACAAATTCACAGTCGTATGCAGAACAGTTACTGGTGTTTACCAGTTGTAAGGTATGAGCGGATGAAAGCTCGTACTCATTTTCAAGCATCAAATTTTCAGCTTGTTGGGTAATGATCAAAATTTCATCAAAAGTTAAAATTTTTTTTCGTAAATAGAGCGTTAACACGTTCCGAAACTCGCTTTTCCAAAGATTCGGTGCAATCCACGTCGGTTCAAGCGTCAGCAGCCGTTCTGCTTGATCGGATTTTTCGCTGTTAAGGTTAAGGTAAAGATATGCAATCGTGTTGGTATCGGCAACAATCATGGCCTGCCTTCTGATTTGGCTTTATCAATTTCTTCGCCTGTTAATAAGTAATTTGCTGTTTTAGCCCTCAACTGCTTTGCCATTGCCAAGTGTTCGGTAACATTAACTTTGTGAGGATTGATAGTTCATTCCACACAATAGAGAATTTCGCTGTTAATACTCCTATGATGTAATTTAGCGGCCTCCTTTAATTGGTTATAAATGTTGTCGGGTATATTTTTGAGTGTCAAAGTAGCCATGTTACAATCTCACAAAAAACCAATAAGGTTCCATTATGGTTTTTTTCAGTGGGGCGTCAAGTGGGTTCAGGAGAATCAAGGGGTCAGCCAAATTGAGTTTAAGTCTTTAACGATTTACGCTTCACGCCATGGCCAGATTACCTAGAATAGTTATACCTAGCCAACCTGTGCATATCATGCATCGAGGCAATAATCGTCAAGATATCTTTGAGTCAGAAGCCGATTTGATTCGAATAAAAGAAGATCTTAAATTTGCCCTGGAAAAGTCAGGCTGCCAGTTGCATGCTTATGTGATGATGACTAACCATCTACACTTGCTTATTACCCCAGAAACTAAAGAACAGCTTACCGTGTTTATGCAGGCAATGGCAAATAAGTATGTCCGTTATTTCAATGCCACCCGCAGTCGCACCGGTACTATCTGGGAAGGGCGTTATAAATCGTGTTTAGTGGATAGTGATCAGTATTTATTTACACTTTATAAATATATTGAGCTGAATCCAATTAAAGCGAGTAGGCTGATATCACTAAACGATTATCCTTGGCCTAGTTATCATCACAATGCTTTGGGTGTTGAAGATGAATGGATTAGCGAGCATAGTTTGTATTTGGTATTAGGTGAGGATGTTAAAAGTCGTTGCGAACGATACCAAGCACTATTTGACGAATTGGAGCTAGCGAAACAAAATGATCGGATTACCCAGGCCACTTTACGTGCTGAAGTGTATGGTAGTGATCGCTTTCATCAGCAGATTGATAAATTGATTTCTAGGCCAACGGTGTTATCCACTCATGGCGGAGATAGGAAAAGTGCTGAGTATGAAAATCAAGTTGGCTGACCCCTTGCCCCCCCCCCCACCTTGCTCCCATGAATCAGAAATAGAGATGGTAATTGATCAGGCAAACATTATTATTCTTCTATCCAATAAAGACTTATCAGAAGAAGATATCGATGATATAAAGGAGGACAAGATATCCAGAGGGGGAAAACCCTGATGATATTGATATTTAATTATTACTAACGCGACGCTTAGTAGAATCTGACCAAAACTATCTGCCATCGGTAAACCGATAACAAATAGCTTCAATCAGATATTTTTGAGATGATAAAGCTATCTCAAAAATACTGCTAAACATCGCGTTAGCTTTCAAAGTAGGAGTAGCCCATTGAGTCGTTTTTCAATAACAGTTGGCAATAGAATATTTTCTTCAAAAAAAGCCGCACTTGCTTTTTATAAACAGATCATTGACCGATATAACTTTGGCGAAAAACTATCTGATGAAGATGCAATAAGTTTAATAGCGTTGGGTTTTAAAGAAGATGGCACTCCTGAAGAAGTCGCAGAGCTTGCCGAAGAGATGGTGGCCGATTTTCACAAAAATAATGATGATGAAATTCCACCGAACAAACTTCTAGGTGTTATGGTAGATCGCCATCCAGATTTTAGAACAACAAAATGTTTTTACTTTTTTGGTGATATTGATGGAGAAAGCAGAAAGGATATTTTTAGCTACAGGATGGCAATTAATGGGCTTCCAACAGATATGCAGTCGTTCTCAAGGGCTTGTAGATTCACAGTCCATGACCGAATTAGAAAATTCAAAATTGAACAGTTTAAAAGCAGACCGGTTCAATGCGCTTTGACTGGAGATGTCGTCGAATGGGAGGAGTGCCAAGTAGATCATAAGGCTCCTTTGACTTTTTCTGTGATTGTAAAAAGTTTTATAGTTGCAAATGAGCTTGATATTTCAAAAATCGAGTATGAATACAAAAATTCTAGAGAGAATTTTGCTGATAATAGCATTGCTGAAAAATTTTATGATTTTCACAAAAAAATGGCTGTTCTTAGAATCGTGTCCTCAGAAGAAAATCTTAAATTATCTGGCTCAGCAAGAGTAAAACCGACCAGAAAAGATGGAGTACTAAATGATTAAGCTAACAAGTCGCTCATGTGGAACGCTTCTCCGCGATGCGGCTCGCACTACTCCACAGCTTAGGCGTTATGCATCAAAAAATGAGAGTCAGTCATGTTTGAAGATCTGATAAAGGAAATTGAGTGCATGAACGACTAGTCTCCGTCAGTTCCAATTGAATCTGATATAACCCTGCTTACCCCTGCCCGCTGTCTGTCCGGTTGAGCGTTGAGTTAGGCTTTTGTTCCGTTTCTTGCTTTATTGTAAACTTTATTATTTTCTCTTTTGCCCACTGCAATAACAAAAACAACGATTTCTTGGTCATCAACCTCATAAACAAGCCGATAACCGGCTGAGCGAAGTTTAACTTTATAAGCGCAATCAAAATCCCGTAACCTATTGGACTGAATATGGGGATTTTCTAAGCACTTCTTCAATTTGCTTTTAAATTGAGCTTTAATGCTGTTGTCTAAATTATCCCACTCTTTTTTTGCGCTTGGCAGAAATTTTAATTTATAAGTCATCAAGCGTAACTTCAATTGCCAAATGCTTTTCTGCTTGCCTTACCTTGACTATTTCAGCTAATTCATAATCTTCTAATTTATCCATCAGCAACTCATATGCATCCGCAGGAACAAGATAGGCCGTTGGCAAATTATGATTGAGAATAGCAATAGCCTCTCCTTCGGCTTTGTTTAATAAAGCTGTTGGATTTTTCTTTAATTCAGAAATACTTGCGCTAAACGAAGCTAGTATTTGTTGCATATACATACCTTAATAAATACTAAATTAAGTGCTTATATTAGCCCTTTATTTGAAAAATACAAGCCTGAGTGTCTGAACTGAGCTTAACGTAAAAATGTATATCACCTATCGCGGCAATTAAAGCGATGGCTGTTAACAAACCGACACCTAGGATAGTGAGCAGCCGTTTACAATCCTCATTTTGCTCGCTAATCCCTTTCAATTTAAGTTCTATGGTCGCTACGCGTTCATCAATACGGTTGATCTCTTCGTAGAGTTTTCGGAGCAATTCACGAAAGTAAGGCGATCATGTCTTTTCTACGTCCTCTAGTATTTCTGGTATGGCTTTTCTTAATTGATTAATGCCTTGAGGAACAATAAGGCCATATTCCAGCAATTAAGATCGTTACTGAATACAATTGGCTTTGTCATGGCTATTTGCTTAATGGGTAACCACTACCATTTAATTATTGCAACGCTTGATAGCAAACTTTCGAAAGGCATGCGTCAGTAAATGGGGTTTATACACAGGCAACAAATGCTCGCCATAAATCAACCGGCCACTTATTTCAAGGTCGCTCTCGCTAAGAGCTTAATGCCGGCGAAATATAAAATACGAATATTATAGATTGATATATAACAATGAATTATGTGGTTTTAGATAATTCCGTCAATATTGAGTCTAGCAAATATTGATGCGCATATTACAATATCAACCATTGTTTTATTTGGCATTAGCTGAGTTACCTGCATAGACTATTTAACCCAAACCTTGCGCTTAAAGTCGATGATGAATGGGTAAATATTTATGACTTATTATCCCTTGATAAATTAGCCAGCCAGCATAACAAGCAAGAACAAGGGTGGCGACTTGATGTTAATGAGCCCTCAGCAAAATTTTGGACCATAATAAAAATATATCAAGGCACAGATTAGCGATAGCCAAAAAAATACTACAGAAAAAAACCTCTATGAATATCGTTACTGCTTTTTTTCAACAATGCACTCAAACGCCCCAAGCAACGGCATTGGTCGAAGAAGATCAAGCTATCACTTACGCCGAGTTTAAATCACGCATTGAAAAAATAGCCGCTTTTCTGCAAACTCAACATGGACAAAATCAATGCATTGCTCTTGCTCTGGATCGTGGCATCAATGCAGCCTGTGCTATTTATGGCATATTATGCGCCGGCGCTATTTACCTGCCTTTAGACATTAAAAATCCAGCAACACGCTTAAATTATATTATTCAAGATGCGCAGCCTAATTATATTATTGGCCAAGGCGCAGCGCCTGAGTGGCTAGATAAAGCGGCACTATGGCTGAATATCGACGCCTTAGTTTGTCGCACAGAAAACATAACGCCCACTATCGTCGAGCCCAGCGCATTAGCGGCCATCCTTTATACTTCAGGGTCTACCGGAAATCCTAAAGGCGTGGCTTTAAGTCATCAGGCGCTAGGCAATTTTGCTACATGGGCAAGTCAGACCTTTGCTATTAACCATCA
Source organism: Methyloprofundus sp. (assembly GCA_014859465.1). Taxonomy (GTDB): domain Bacteria; phylum Pseudomonadota; class Gammaproteobacteria; order Methylococcales; family Methylomonadaceae; genus Methyloprofundus. The sequence continues at coordinate 2,713 of JACUUF010000130.1, read as the reverse complement.
AGAACGCATGGCCAGCCTAGCGCCGTTTCATTTTGATCTGTCTATTTTTGATTTATTCAGTAGCTTAGCCTGCGGCGCATCGGTTTATTTCTTACCTTCACGCCTAAGCTTATCACCTAGCCGCTTAACTGCCTGGCTGGCGGAAAAGCAGATTAGCAGCTGGTATACCGTGCCTTCGCTATTAAGCTTTATTGCTCTTAAAGGCGCTTTAGATGTCACACCATTACCCCATTTAAAACGCATCTTATTTGCCGGCGAAGTTTTCCCCACCCAACATTTAATAAAACTGGCCAACTTACTGCCAAATACTGAACTGTATAACTTATATGGGCCCACAGAAACCAATGTCTGTTGTTATTGGCAAGTAGATAGAACCCGTTTAAATATCGAACAGACTATTCCGATTGGCAAAGCGGCTTGTGATGCCAAGCTGAGCATTGATGCCGATACCGGTGAATTACAAGTTAATAGCCTGAACAACTTTTCCGGTTATTGGCAGCAAGGTAGGCTAAAAGCACTTAGCCCAAGGATTTATCCGACCGGCGATAAGGTGTCACTTAATCAACACGGCGAATACGAGTATCATGGCCGACTAGATCGCATGTTAAAATGCTCAGGTTATCGCGTTGAGCCGGCTGAAATTGAACAATGTATTAATCAATTAGAGCACATTGAAAGCTGCGCGGTTGTTGGCATTAAAGACACCACTAGCGGCCAACGGCCTGCGGCAGTGGTGGTCTTAATGACCGATGCATCTTTAGCCGAAGCGATAAAACCCTTACGCCAATTACTCGCGCCGTATATGCAGCCGTGTAAATTTATCGTGGTTGATAGTTTGCCCGCATTATCTAATGGCAAAACCGATTATCAGGCGATACAAAAGCTGTTTAATGCGTAGGACGGACTTTGGTCCGCCTTGTCGATATGTTTACCACTTGCGGACTAAAATCCGCCCTAGCTGCCAAACAATTTTATGATTAACTTTCAGCAACTTCCACCTGCCGGCGACCTTAACGCCTCGAAAAATCGCCTAAAATATTGTGCTCAACAAGCGCTACTGAAACATGCCATTAGCACTGCATTCAATGGGCATAGCGATGGCTTTCAAGAGCTAGTAAAAGCCCACTTGAACTTAGGTAAACAGTGTCAGGACACAGGTTTAATTCTATCCTTGAATGCACATATTTGGGGCTCCATCTTCCCGTTACTGCTGTATGGTAGCGAAGCACAAAAACAAACGTGGCTCCCCGCGCTACTCTCCGGTGAGCTGATTGCCGGCCATGCTATTACCGAGCCTCAAGCAGGATCAGATGTACATGCCCTGACAGCCACGGCAAGCGCAACAGACGCTGGTTTTATCTTAAACGGTCACAAACGTTTTATCACCAATACCCCAATTGCCGATGTATTGTTAATCTACGCCAAATTAGACGGAAAACTCTCTGGTTTCTTAGTAAAAAAAACAGATGGTGGCGCTAATTTCAGCGACCAGCCCAGGGTAACAGGCTGCGCAAGCGCCACAATGGGCGATGTTATACTGCAAGACTGCTTCATCCCCTTAGAGCGCCAATTAGGTAAAACCGGCGCAGGCGGTATGATGATCCAAAACGCATTAGAGCTAGAACGCGCGTTTATTTTTGCGGGAATTATCGGCATTATGCAATGGCAATTAGAGCAGGTCATCAAATTCAGCCGCCAGCGACAAAGTAACGGCCTACATTTAGGCGCCAATCAAGCGATTAGCCATAAAATTGCCGATATGCAATGCCGTATAGATACCTGCTTATTATGGGTTAATGAATGTGCGCGCTTAAAAGATGCCGGAAAACGCATTAGCTTAGCCAGTGCGCAAACGAAATTAATCGCCAGTGAAGCCTTTTTACAATCGAGCTTAGATGCCGTGCACATCTTCGGCGCAACAGGTTTACTCGAAGAAAATAAAATGCTCGGCTTAGTGCAAGATGCCATGGCCAGTCGTTTATTTTCTGGCTCATCGGAAATTCAAAAAAATATCATTGCCGCTTTAATAGGCACTGGCGCAGGCTATAAAGGCAAAGCATAATAGAAACTTTACAAATATTACATTCTGTAGGAGTAGCTTCTAGCTACGAATCGCGACTTGAAGTCGCTCCTACAAAATGTAGCTTATTCTAAGTTATGGGATCTACTCCTAACTGTATACAATCTTTTTGATATTTACTTTATGTTTCTACGTGCCCTTTTCGCTTTCTTAATGGTTCCTGTTGTTGTCACTGGCATTGTACCTTTTATACTTTCAATGTATGACCCGTACAAAGGCCAGGGCAACTTATCGGGTCTAGTCATACTCAGTTTTGGCTTAATTATATTACTCTGGTGCGTGCGCGATTTTTATATCTCAGGTAAAGGCACTTTAGCACCGTGGGATCCCCCTAAACATCTGGTCACTGTTGGTCTGTACCGATACGTCAGGAACCCCATGTATGTAGGCGTTGGTTTTATTCTCTTAGGCTGGACAATCAGTATGGCATCACCGTTTATTTGCGGCTTTACCATTTTCTTATTTATCGCGCTTTACTTTAGAGTCAAAAACCATGAAGAACCTTGGGCAGAGAAAACCTTTGGTGCGCAATGGCAAAAATATAAAAGCCACGTACCTAGATGGCTGCCGCAGACTAAAGGGTATTATCCAACAAATAAATAAATGCTCGGGCGAGGTTTCAGCGTGCCAATA
>JACUUF010000129.1 GCA_014859465.1 Methyloprofundus sp. | reverse complement strand
AAATGTCGTAACTTCAATTATATTGAAAATCACAGATTTCACCCACTACCCAAGAATCTTCATTAGATGGCGAAACTTTAGCTGAATTATGCGTCATTTTATCCTCACTAGCCGAAGTACCCTTACGTCATCAGGATCTGGCCATTACTGGCTCAGTTAACCAATTAGGTGAAATACAGCCGATTGCTGGTATGAATGAAAAAATAGAAAGCTTAACAGGTCAACAGAGGGTTATTATTTTAGCCAGCAACATCAAATATCTGATGTTGCGCTGGGATGTTGTACAGGCTGCCAAAGCTGGGCAATTTGCAACTTATGCGGTAGAAACTGTTGATGAAACCTTGCAATACCTGAGCAACATGGACGCGGGTAGCTGTGACGAAAAAGGCGTGTTTCCTGCTGATTCATTTAATGGCAAGGTACAGCAACAATTATTAACCTTGAATACTATCCAGCAACAATTTAAGGCGCATGAAAAATAAACCAACAATGGTACAAGGCAGCATTCATTTGGTCTTCTTGTACTACAAACTCATCCAGTTTTTCCAGGGCATGCCTACAGCGATGACGTCTGAAATGGCTCATGACGCTGAGCCAATAAATAATGTGTAAAAGTGCGTAGCTGCTGTAACTGTGGACTATACGGCAATAAGCGGCGCGCATTGTAGAGCTGTTGATTCGCGGATAATAAATGCTTTCCTGCCAGTAATTCCACTACCTCTACATAATAGTGCTGAATTAAATACTCACGAAATAACAAGCTTAAAGCTGTTTTCTTTAAGCTTAGAGCTAACATTAAAGCAGCAATACTTTGTTCTGCTTGTTTATGTGCCCAATGCTGTATTGCCTTAGCTAAGTAGTGTTCCGCTGTTTGTTCTGCGCCAATCACGGCACTCAAATCCGCCTGACAACGTGGACAGTCGACTGCGCCTTTCAAGCGCGCATTACAACAAGGGCAGCGTTCCATCAAGATTCCAAATAATAAATAATATCAGTTAATTGTGCACTAGGATCACCCAAGCCATCAATATCTTGCGCTTCAATACAGGCTGTTATTGCTTCAATTAAGTCCACCATATCTTCTTTATCTTCATCGGATATTTGCGCAAATAAGCCTTCTGCTTTAGCAATCAATTCACGCGCCGCTGTCATTTCTGGAGCAGCAGAAGCCGCGCTTAATGCTAAGGATTCTGCATCAATAATGCGTGGATCCATTTGCCCAAATAAAGAAGTAATCCGTTGTTTAGCGGTATCTAATGAATCCCCTTCAAACTGAGCTAAGGCATTTTTAATGGTAATCGACTTTTCTAGGCCGGTTTCTTTTTCTACCGCTGAAACATTTAAAATACCGTTCAAATCCAAGGCCAAGGTCAGCGTAATAATATTACCAGCCGGTACATCGAGTAAGCCTTCAACTAAGAACTCACCTATTTTGACATTATTCAAAGCATCAGGATCTTCACCTTGATAAATACTCAGCTCAACCTTATCTTGGCCATCATAACTGGTCGCAAATGCCTCGGTCTTACGATTCGGTAACACACTATTCTTGTGAATAACCGGCACAAACATAAAGGGATAAGGTTGACCATCTAGCACCCCAATAGCGCTAGTGCCATAAGTATAAGGTGTGACATCAACCAGTACCGTATCGACATTTTGCCCAGCAATCATAGCGGCCTGAATTGCCGCACCCATCGCCACACATAAGTCAGGATCAACTTCGCTATGCGGCTCAAAACCAAATTCATTAAACAAGCGCTCACGAATGCACGGCGTCCTTGTCGAGCCGCCCACTAAAATAACTTCATCTATATTCTCTGCGGTTAATTTTGCGCCTTTTAAAGCAATATGAGTGGCATCAATCGTTTCGTTAATATAATCTTCAATCATTTCTTCGTAAGCCATTCTGGACAGCTCAAGAGAAAGATGTACCGCCACGCCGTCATGCTCTAATAAATACGCCTCATCAATTTGCGCGTAAGGCTGGTCGGACAGTAAAAATTTAGCCTCTTCAGCAGCACGCGTGAGTCGTGCCATGGCTTTACTATGACTGCGTACATCAACGCCCTGGGTCGCTTGTATATGATCAATTAAATATTCGATAATTTGCTGATCAAAATCATCGCCACCCAGATGATTATCGCCATGACTGGAAAGCACTTCAACCACGCCATCTTGCATATTAACCACAGAGACATCAAAAGTTCCGCCACCCAAATCATAAACGAGCACCTGTTTCGCGTCAGCTTGCATAGCACCATAAGCCAATGCCGCAGCTGTCGGCTCATTAATCATGCGCACTACATCTAATCCGGCAATTTCGCCAGCTTCGCGGGTTGCTTGACGTTGCGCATCAGAGAAATAAGCGGGCACGGTAATCACCGCTTTACTGACTGTTTGGCCTAGATATTGTTCAGCAATGTTTTTTAGTCGGGTAAGAATAATCGCAGAAATTTCCTGCGGTGTATAAGCTTGATCAGCCAATACCACTTGCGTATCTTGCCCCATTAAACGCTTAATAGACTTAATGGTTCGCTCTGGATAAACTAAATATTGATTACGTGCCGTTGCACCGACAATAATTTGACCAGCGTCATCAATACCGACAAAAGAGGCCAGCATTTTTTTGTCGCCCTCTTTAATAACCGTGACTTTTCCTTGCTCGACAATGGATACTTCTGAATTGGTCGTGCCCAAATCTATGCCAATAATAATTTCACTCATGTGCTTACCCAAGATTAATTTTATTTACTTTAACTTCTGCTAAACGCAGCACCTGACCTTTATATAAAAAGCCTTTACGTAATTCTTGTAGTACCACGCCATTTTCTTGGCCAATATCCTGCGCCGTTTCCACCGCACTCATAGTGACTGGATCAAGACGCCTGCCGACACAATCGATCACTCGCACTTGGTGTTCTGATAATAATTGCTCGAAACGCTTTAGCGTCATCATTTGCCCTTCTTTAAAACGCTCAATAAAATGCACATCTTTTCGCCTGGACGTTTTAAATAGGCGCTTGACGGGCTGATAATGGTGTAACACTTCCACCCCAGTATTCAGGCGATCATACATATCGACCATTTGCAATAGCATGGTACGCATCAGTTTCTCTTGCTGCTGTTCCAAGCGCTGTTCATAGGCGCTCAGCTCTACGGCTAAGGCCTGGTTATCATCCTGCACTGTGCTCAATGCTGAACTGAGGCTATCCAGTGTCTTTTTAAATTGCCGCGCTTGTGCTTTTACTTCAGTCTTTAAGCCCATCATTTCACTGAGTAAACTATGTAAATCTGGCTGTTGCTTGAGAGCAAAAACATCCGGATTGTTTTGCTCCAGATATTTTTGAAAATCTGCCAATAACTCATGCTTCTGTGCTTCTGTGCTCATTATTTTTCGGTGGTAGCAGTGGCATTTAAAAGTGTTGCATCATCAACACTCGCGCGTAACAATTGATTAATAGATTCAGCGCCAAAAGTGGCAAGGCGGTCAGAGTGTAATGCCTGATCAATCAAGGTATCAAAATTAGCTTCCGGTAGCATAAATAATGCATAAGTTACGCGGCTTTTATGATCTCTAATGGCACTATAGGCATGGTGAATTAACTGGAATTTCTCTTGATCACGATCGGGCGGATTATCTTTTACTAAGCGCAAATAAGCCTGTTTAATTTCAGCATCACTTGCTGTTGTTGCAACATCTAAGATTTCATAAGCTGTGTTCATAAAAGCGCCTAATTAAAAAGGAAAAGAGCCGGCATTCTTACCGACACCGTAACATTCAAGTACCTCATCAATACTGACATCAATATTTATACCTAATTTATCAGCGGCTTTCACAATCATCAGCGCAGAAAATAATTCAGGTTCTTGCATAATAGCTAACATAATATTTTGGTTATTACCGACTCTTTTCATTAGATCACTAACCAGCTGATCAACACTGGTCTTTTTAGATAAGGATTCAATGGTTTTATCTAGCTTTATAAAAATTTCATCGGGAAGATGACCAAACAACGCGTCCATACGGTCTATTGCTTGCTCTTCATCGTTGCCCACGCCAAATAAGCCATCAAGAAAACCCATGCCACGCTGCGGATGCACTTGATAATATCGATCTAGCAGTTTTTCCAATAACATTCCCGTCTGAAAGTCTTTACTCTGCATCGCTTGCTCATGATAGCGCTGCAAGCTCATTAACTCCCTAAAGGTGCAATCTTCCGGCTTACCATTATTATCCGCATAAATGCGATAATACACCCAGATAGGTTTTTTCCATTGAGCAAAAGCAAGTTTTGCACAATGACGTAATAACTCAAAATGCTTAAGTTTTTCTAATATTTTGCACAAGCTAAGCAAAATAGATTCTGCAAAATCCTGACTTGTTAGCGCCTTTTTCAGTGGCGCTTTCACTTTTTCTAATGCCTTATGTATTTGTTCGTCATTATCAGCCTCATTCGTAATCTTCTCTAGCAGCTGCATAAACTGAGTGAATTCTGATGCCGAAAGTAAATACTCTTGCGCGGGTGGCAAGGCACGTAAAATAGTGGCCACGGGCACGCCCACAGACAAGGCCGCCATGCTGGCATGAAAATGCATATTCACGGGATCTGCATGTAAGTTAGCTAAGGCATCCATAATCAATTGCAAGCCGCGCCCTTTATCTTCATGCGCATAACAGAAAAATGCGCGTAACAATTGGCTTTGCTTAGTATAAGCTTTACCAATATTTAACACTTCTGCCAGTTTAATTTCCTTTTCTACCAAATGATAAGATTTTTCGCGCATCAATCGACGCGCATGCGCTAAATGACTGGAAAACAAAGCTTGTTTAGCAAAAGTATTTAGCGGGTCGATTTTTAATATTGTCATCGCATATTGACTGGCTTTTTTATACGTTTTATTACGCATTGCTTCACGTACCGCCAGAGTCAAAACACTAATGTCTTGTGGGAATTTCTCCAGCGCTTTAGTCAGCCATAACTTATAGTCCTTAGTCATCTCTGCTTGCTGGTAATAACTCAAAATTTGCACATAAATATCGCGATCCTCAGCGTCATATTGCAAGCTTTCAATTAATAGCTCAGTTTGCTCTGCAAGCTCTTCTCGTTGACTGATATGCCGTAAAATCAGCGCTATTTTTAAATCATTTTCCGCCGCACCCTCAACAATTAACGCTTTAATACAAAGACGCCAATAATATTCAGCATCGTAACTATTATCCTTGCGCTCTGCTAATAATGCCTTAATGCGATTTTCTTCAAACGCATCCACGGCACCAAAATGCTTGGTAAAATCTTTATACCCCGCAGAATAATTAGCTAAGAGTTGCTGGCAATAATTTTTAGCTAATTCAGTACCATATAAAGATTGATATTGAATCGCCATATTAAACTTTACCTTATCGGATAAGTGTTCATGCTGACGAGTTAAATGCTCCAGAAACTCAATCTGAGTTTTATTAAAGCCTTTGATATTAGAGATAATGCTGCGCTGCGTGCAATTAAGCTCAACTAATTTTTTAGCCAGTTCAGCCCCTGCAAAAGTACTGACTAACAATAACTGCGCAAAGCCAGAGTAAACAGAATGTTTCGGAATCTTAGCCAATACTTGTGCAGGTTCTGCCAAATTGAGCAAAGCAATTAACGCCGTCCGTAAATCTCTAAAGGCCGAGCGATACGGTAATTGCCTTAAGCTCTCTTCCAGCTTTGCTAGATCATTATCTTGATAGGCCTGCAATGCCGTTTTCACTAATTGTAAGTGCGCAATAAAAGCAGAGTCTTGCGGCAAATCAAGAGCAAATTCAGGATATTCAGTCAGCGCTAACAATCCTAATATAGCAGCGAGTGCAGGATAGTCTTTATCTAGTTGCTGAGCTGATAATTGCCTAATATTTTCCGCAATACCGGTCTTATTTTTACTCAAAATAAGCCAGATAATATATTGATCATAAGCCGCATAAGGCGGCTGTGCATGCTGACAATGATTAGCCCATAACACTACAGCTTCTTTAATCATGCCTTTTGCAGCCAAAGCAGACGCACGCTGTACATAACAATAGGCCAATTTCTCATGCCATTCATTACTATCAGAGGTCTGTAATAATGTCTTATAAAAGCCAATCGCCTCTTTATATTTTCCAGCACTTAACTGAGCCTGAGCTCGCAGCTCAAGACTGTTTGTATCGGTTGGAGCAGCGGTACGTTTATTATTCATAAGCTTATTACAAGAATTAAAAATAGAATATTGGATATTATAATTCATTCAAGGATAGGCGCAAAAATAGACATACCCTGCTTTTTTGATAAATTTTAGGTTGTCCAAGGTAAATAAATGCCTTGGCGATGACCAAGCTCAATAACGTGCATAATTTAGAGGCCTCGCATTTAATACCTCATTTTTAAATAATTAAAGCCAGCGCACCTAGCAACGGGGCGCAGGCGTATAGCATCGTAAACAGAAAGTGCCTGATAAGTCGGCTGAAAACGCGCCTTACCAGTCACCTTTAATCTAAAATTAACCACGCCCACGATAAGGAGCAACACTTTGATCTGGCACCCAAACACCTTGTGGAATTTCGCCTTGAGCAAAAAATACATCAATGGGAATCCCGCCGCGTGGGTACCAATAACCACCAATACGCAGCCATTTTGGGTCAATTTCTTTTATTATTCGACGCGCAATACTGAGCGTACAATCTTCATGAAATGCACCGTGGTTTCTGTATGAACCGAGAAATAATTTTAATGATTTACTTTCTACCAGTCTTTCTGACGGGATGTAATCAATAACTAAATGAGCAAAATCAGGCTGTCCAGTTAGTGGGCATAATGAGGTAAATTCTGGCGAGACAAAGCGCACCATATAATCAACATCCGCTTGCGGGTTTTGTACGCTTTCTAGGATGGCTTGTTCGGGTGCCTCTGGCAATTCGGTTTTGCCGCCGAGTTGTTGTAAGTTTTGATAAATATTTGTTTCGCTCATTCAATAACCTTTCTGATCAGTAATACTTAGACTGGGTTATTGTATATGACTTAGTTTTGAAAAAGCGAGCGCTATACACTGACTAACTTAACTTATATATTATACAAACGATCTCTTTCGACACCTGCATCCCCGATAGCTGTCACAAAACCGTCATATTAAATGTTATACAATAAAGCAGTTAAACAGGAAGCTAATATGAGTCAATTTACAATTTTAGTCGTTGAAGATGAAGAAGCTATTCGCAGCATGCTGGTCATGGTATTGCAGCAATATGATTTTAACGTACTGGAAGCAGGCGATGTCATGCAAGCTCAAGCACTCTTAGAAGAGGGGCTACCTGACCTTATTTTACTGGATTGGATGTTACCTAGTATTAATGGTGACGAGTGGGCGCGGCGTTTAAAGGCAAGCGAGAGCTATAGAGATTTGCCTATTATTTTAGTCACAGCAAAAGGTGAAGAGTCTGATAAAATTCGCGGTTTAGATTTAGGTGCCGATGACTACATTACCAAACCCTTCTCTCCTAAGGAGCTGGCCGCTAGAATTAAAGCGGTTCTGCGCAGAAGTGGAAAAATTCATGATTTAACGCAAATTAAATTCCGTGACATTACTTTAGATACCGAGCAGCACCGGGTTAGTATTGCTGATAAACAAATCGAAGTAAGTCCTACCGAGTTTCGCTTACTAAGTTTTTTCCTCACCCACCCCGATAAAGTCTATAACCGCACTCAGCTATTAGATCAAGTTTGGGGGCGCAGTGTGTATATAGAAGAAAGAACAGTCGATGTGCATATCCGGCGCTTAAGAAAGATTCTTGCTAATTATGAGCGAGAGGAATGGTTACAAACAGTGCGCGGCTTCGGTTATCGATTCTCTGAAAAAGTGAGCTCATGAGTTTTTGGCATAAAGATCTATTTCACTATACCGTTGCGATCTTCTGCGCATTTATCGCCAGCCTATTTATGGGGCATTTCTTATACTTTTTATTAGCCATCTGTATCACTATTATTATTCGGCAAACCTATTTACTTAAACAATTAGAGCATTGGCTAAGTGCCGGAGCTAAAGCAAATAATCCAACCCATGACGGCTTATGGGAAGAAATTTATTATCATATTTTTCGTATCAAAAAAGCCAACAAAAAACGCAAAAAACAACTCAGCACCATCATTGAGCAATTTCGCAAATCGACGGCTGCGTTACCAGATGCGGTGGTCGTACTCGGTGAGTATGATGAAATTTCTTGGTTTAATGAGGCGGCAAAAAAAATACTCGGCCTACAAAAATCCGATAAGGGTCAACGGATTCCTAATTTAATTCGCACTCCTGCTTTTGTTGATTTTTTAATCAAAAAAGATAGTAATGCGGTCTTAAGCATTAACTCACCTATTAACAAAAACATTACCCTACAAATTAAGGTTGTAAATTATGGTAAAAATGCGCACCTCTTAGTAGCACATGATGTCACTTATCTAAAAAATATCGAACGTATGCGTAAAGATTTTGTCGATAATATCTCGCATGAATTACGCACACCGCTCACAGTCTTAAAAGGCTATTTAGAAACCCTGACCGATATGGATGACCAGCACTCGGCTCTTTTGACACATTCATTAGAGCAAATGCAAAATCAAACTTTTCGCATGCAACACTTAGTCGATGATTTATTATTATTGGCTAACCTTGAAACGCAAAAAATTTCCCGTGATTGCGTCACTATTAAGCCCTTATTAAAACAAATCTGCTCGGAAAGTAGCGCCTTAGAAGCACTGAATAATCGTATTGAGCTATTTATAGACTCCGACTTAAACATCCTAGGCAATGACCAAGAACTGCGTAGTGCCTTCTCAAATTTAGTCGTGAATGCGCTTAAGTATTCCCCAGAAGAATCGATTGTGACTGTGCAATGGCATCAATTAGATGAAAACCTGATCCTTGAAGTTACTGATCAAGGCGAAGGCATTCCGGAGCAGGAAATATCTAAAGTTACCGAACGCTTTTACCGTATCAACGTAAAACGCAAACAACAAAAAAGCGGTACAGGCCTTGGTCTATCGATTGTCAAGCATGTTCTTGCTCGACACGACGCCAAATTAGTTATTACTAGCGAACTAGGTAAAGGAAGTTGTTTTCAATGTATCTTTCCTAAGCATCGCTTTTGTTAATTAATAAATCAAAGAAAAAAATAACTTTCTTGGCTATTTTCCAACCGGCGCATTATCATCAACTTTTGTTATTAACACCATAAAAGATAGTTATGCCAACTGCCTTGCACCAATCGAACAGCCCCGGCCAAAAAGCTATACAGCATTTACTGACCCTCATTTTCATCTTGGTCGTTGCTAAATTAATCAGTTGCATTCCGGTAATGAATCATTTGCAATTAGCCGATACTTTTACGGCAGCAGAGATTATTTGGTTTTGCGCTAAACTCACAACTTTAATTATCTTTTTTTATTTTTCGCGCAACAATTGCCGCAATCCGCGCTCGGGCTGGTATAGCCTCATTTCTACGCACTATCGCAGAGCTTATTACACTGTTAACTAT
>JACUUF010000021.1 GCA_014859465.1 Methyloprofundus sp. | reverse complement strand
CTTGCTCAGAAACTTCATCTAATAAGGCAAGAAAATCTTCCCAGTTATCGTATTCTTTGCTTTCTTCGATATTAAATTTGTCACATAAGCGGATTAATAACACTAACATATTGGGATGATAATTTTGTGCTAAGACCATCATGCTGGCAACCGCTCGAACTGATCCTTCGCGTGCTTTAGGGCCAAGCTGATGAATCAATTCATCGGTTAAAATATCACTGATAATATATTCTGCGAGTTTATTACCAAACAATCTTAAGCGTGCTTCGCGCGCCACTTTATATAAAGTAAACGCATCCCATATCCCGGTAATCGGAATGGCTACCCAGCTAAAGGTAATACGCACATCCCCCTTACCGAATAGCCGAATCATAATAAATTTGACCGCTAAACTGGTTAAGATGATTTTCGCTTTATATAAAAAAGCGACCATAAACAATTTAGATTTGGATAAATGTTTAAGTGGATCTATACCCAAATAATGAATAATAGGGTCGGGCACTTCCAAGGCGGCACGCGCTAAAATATTCGGCACGGCGTCATCGCCAGGTAAACAGGAACCTTTTACTGCTTGATTATGACCTGTTAAACAGGCTAGGCTATAAACTATCTTTAAGCCTAGCCAAAATAAAACGGACATTTCAATAATCAGCATCACGATAAGCACACTGCCATAAAGTAAGTAATACGTCGTACTATCCATGGTATCCATATAAGTCCACTCGACCCATATAGTAACAAAAGTAGTTAAGGCTCCTATAGCAAAGGCAATAACTGCCGCAAAAGCGGTAATATTGGCGGCTAGAGTTTTTAAAGTAATATCTGGTGCTAAGTCATCGATACTGACATTTTCCATACCCGCTGTGCCCGACTTATTCGCCAGATAGCTATAATATTTAACGCCTATTGCTTCTAGAAAGCCTGCTTTTTCAGTTCGACTATAAGCGACTTTTTTTACTTGTTCAGTTTCTTTAGACATGTTGGTTCCTTATTTAAGCAATAACTTTATTATCTATCACCTGATCCCATTGCTGTCTTAATTGGCTATTTGCTTGGGCTAATGGAATGGCATTAATTATCTACTTCAGTAAATCTTAGGATAAATGATTATTATAGCTATTTTTTACAGTCTATCCTGAATATAGCGCTAGTAGAAAGAGTTTAAATGTTTTATATTCAAACAATGTTTTTTTTAATTTAAGCCATACTAAATAATTATAAAGCATTGTTTCTATTATAATAAGTAACTATAACCTAGCGATTTTTATACATTAAGGAGATTTAATGGGAATTTTAGATACACTTTTAAGCGGTCAAAATGCTCAACTGATTACTCAGTTAGCAAAAAATAGCGGCATTGATAGTGCTGATGTACAAAGCGTTATAGGTCAATTATTACCTGCCCTTTCTCAAGGAATAAAGGCTAATGTTAGCCAGTCAGGCGGCATTAATCAGTTAATCGGTGCTTTAAGTAAAGGTAATCATCAGCATTATATTGATAACCCTCAATCGTTAGCTGATGCATCAGCCGTTAATGAAGGTAATGCGATTTTAGGCCATGTATTAGGCAGTAAAGAAGTCAGTCGAAATATTGCTGCTCAAACTGCACAATCTACCGGCGTTAGTAATGACATCGTTAAACAATTATTACCTTTAGTCGCAACTGCGATGATGGGGGTTTTAAGTAAAGAAACCAGTAATAGTCCTATCGGTGGCGTGGGCAATTTAGATTTAAGCAGTTTACTGGGTGTTAATGCCAGTCCTGTTGTCAGCATGGTCACTTCATTTTTGGATGCCAATAACGATGGCGATGTAACTGATGATTTACTTAATTTAGCTAAAAAATTCTTTTAATTTATTGTTACAGGAGAGACACATGGGACTTTTTGATTTTGCCAAAGAAATTGGTAGTAAACTTTTCACTAGTGATACGGATGCAGCTAAAAATATTAGCGATCATATTTTGGCTAATAATCCAGGGCTGGATAGTCTTAACGTTGTATTTAAAAATGGGGAAGCTATATTAATTGGTGAAACCACTAGCTTTGAAGCGGCGCAAAAAGCCGTTTTGATGGCGGGAAATGTTAAAGGCGTTAGTAAAGTTACCCCGAAATTTCAAATTAATGATGTCGAAACGGGTGCAGAAACGCAAACTGAAGCTGATATAATTTCCGCGTTAGAGCCTGATAATATTGAATACTATATTATCCAAAGCGGCGATTCTTTATCTAAAATTGCTAAAAAATATTATAACAATGCAGCGGAATACCCGCGTATTTTTGAGGCTAATAAAGAAGTCATTAAAAATCCTGATCTTATTTATCCGGGACAAAAAATTAGAATTCCTTTAGATTAAGCAAGCCACTATTTTCTAATAAGTTTTAGGAGGTATTCGAGTTGTCCAACTTTACTCGATACCTCTTTATTGGGAAATATACTTAATATTTGTGCACAAATGTTGTCCAACTTCCGTAAACAGAAACGGCTTATACTGTTTATTATCAGTTTTTGTATTCTAATTTTGACTATTTTAGTCATTACAGGCCCGGTTCCACAGGATCTTGTTTACCATCTTTTAGTTGATCAACGACAATGGTTTACAGTTCCCAACTTGGCCAATATTATCAGTAACCTACCTTTCGCTACTATTGGATTATCCGGCCTGATTCTGTGTTTTCGAAACAAAGCAATAGGCCCATCCTGGCTAACTTTCTTTATTAGCCTTGCTTTAGTTGCGCCCGGGTCAAGCTATTATCACTTAAAGCCCAATAACCAAACACTGGTCTGGGATCGTTTGCCGATGACAATCTGTTTTATGAGTTTGTTTGCAGCATTAATAGTAGAAAATATTTCTTCGCGTTATGAAAAAGTGCTTCTGCCTAGCGCTATACTTTTAGGATTATCAAGCGTCATCTATTGGCATTTCACTAATGATTTACGTTTTTATGCCTTTATTCAATTCACTACTTTGCTGTCTATACCACTTATATTAAATTTCTATCAAGGCCAGTATAGCCATCGTCATTATCTACTCTATGGTTTACTTTTCTATGTGCTTGCCAAACTTTTTGAACTTAACGATAACTTTATCTTTGAGCTGACAGCTTACTTATTAAGCGCTCATACCATCAAACATTTACTGGCAGCGGCAGCAACCTATTGTGTATATCTGATGCTCAAAAAACGACACCGATATTAATGGTTATTTGACACTAAATAGCTACAAAACAGCTCGCACCGCCTCAGCTAATAACTTATCCAAATAAATACACGCTGTCGGATGGCTAATGCTATCGGTACTCCAAATATTTTTTACCCCCGCCTGCAAAATATGCGCCTGTGCATCGCCACAAAATAGCGGATGGGTTATCACTGCATCAATGTGCTGCGCGCCAGCCGCTAATAACAGTTCAGTTGCCTTAGATAGCGTTCTGCCGGTACTGGCCATATCATCAATAATAACTACCGGCTGATTACTAAAATCAAAATCCGGTAGGCACATTTCCACCTGTTTATCGCCACGGCGTATTTTTGTTGCTACAGCAAAATCAAAGCCTATTTTCTTGGCAATGGCTAAGACCCATTGTTCCGATTCACTATCAGGGCCTAATAACACAGCATAATCGCGTTGCTGCTTTAGAAACCTGGCAATCTCATCAGCCGCTGTTAAGCTAATCGCATTATTAATCGGTATCGCCTGATTTAGCGAAGTAATACGATGTAAATGCGGATCAACGGTAATCACATCATCAAATAACTCAGCCAACATTTGCCCCATAATCTGCTGACTAACCGCTTCACCGGGTTGATTAGCAATATCCTGACGCATATAACTCAGATAGGGGGCGATTAATGTCAGCCGTTTTGCACCCAATTGCCGCGCAGTTCTGGCACAGAATAATAATTCAATCAATTTATTATTCGGTTGATTCAAACTACGGCAAATAAACACATGCTCTGGTAAAAAGGGCGGCAAACGCACCAAACTTTCATCATCAGGAAAATGATGTATATCAACCTTTGCTGTTGGCATAGCCAAGCGTGCTGCTAAGCGTTCAGCCTGAGGCTGATAATCAGAAAATACCAGCATTAACATGGTGATGCCTCGTTTAAAAATCGATCAATGGTTTTAGCATTTGTTCCGCTTCTCCTATCACGTAGCCACTATCTTGTTGCGCCAGACTAATAGAAAATTTAAAATCAGCGGAAAACTCTGCATAGATTGTATACAGCGTCTCACCTTTTTTTACTTTATCTCCTAGTTTTTTCAATAAATCCACACCGGCTTTTTTATCCATTGGTGCACCCGCTAAGCGGGCAACTTTAGACATCTGAAAGTTATCAATACTGATAACAACCCCATCACGCTCGGCACACACTTGATAGCATAATTCTCCAAGCTGTAAATCAATCTCATGCTCGCCCTGCGCTTTGATAATTTCAGCCATTTTTGCATAAGCTCGACCTGATTCTAAAATATCACGGGCAATAGCATAACCTTGCCCGCCGCGCACATCAGGATCAAATTCAATAATGCGGCCTGCCAATAATAATGATTTTTGGCGTAAATCAGCGGGTGCATCAGGATCATTATTCAAAACTTGCATCACATCACGCGCCTCCAAGACAGGACCAATTCCCCTGCCTATAGGCTGTCTGCCATCAGTAATCATCACTTCTAAATGGATATTCAAATGGTCGCCGACAAATTCAAATAATTTGCGCAAAGCCAAGGCCTGGCGCATGTGCCGTACTTTAGCCGTTGCTCCCACAGGAATATCAATAATCAAATGCGTCGATCCTGCGGCTAATTTTTTGGACAAAATAGAAGCGACCATTTGCCCTTGCGAATCGATGCCTAACGGTCTTTCCACAGAAATTAACAAATCATCCACAGGGGCTAGTTTTGCTGTCCCACCCCAAGATAAACAACCGCGTTGCTGGCGCACAATATCCAGCATTTGATTAGGCTCAAGATTCACATTAGCCAGAACTTCCATGGTATCTGCCGTACCCGCAGGTGAAGTAATGGCTCGGCTGGAAGTTTTAGGAATTAACAGACCATGTGCGGCAACAATCGGCACCACTAACATTGATGTACGATTTCCAGGAATACCCCCGATACAATGCTTATCAGCCACCAAAGGCTCATCCCAATCCATGGTTTCGCCCGATTTCAACATTGCCCGAGTTAAATACAATATCTCATCGCGATCAAGATTATTCTGCCCTGTTGCCACTAGAAACGCGGCCATTTCCATTTTTGAATAACGTGTTTCAGCAATATCATGGGCAATTTCATTAAAATCCGTTTGATCTAGCCGCTCTCCATTAATCTTACGCCGTACAGCATCCATCGATTTAGGTGGCTGCGCGTGATTAACCTTGACTAAGGTGCCTTCTTTAACATTTAAATAATTAAACGCCTGTTGCGATAAACCTAATTCTCCTGGCAGCACAATTGAATTGTCATCCACAACATTCAGCACAGCTAACAGCTTTGAACCATTATTACTGACCTGAATTTTAGATAAAGCCTGAAATCCTTCTGCTCGATAAACACTGCATTCACGGTTTAGATAAGCGACATTTTCATGGTAGGTATCAATGCCCACCTGACGAACTTTTAAAGTATCAATACTCATAGTTTTTTTATTATTGTGTTTAACGAATGGCGTATGTGATGGAATTTACTTTGACCTCTTTATAGCCTGTGGATAACTCTGTGGATTATGTTAGTAACATGATGTGTGCAATCTGTAGCTTAATTTTACAGCTGTTTTTTCACTCAGTTTTAGTACACTTAAGTCCAAACTTGATAACAAGCTTAAAATAATTGCAACGCCATGATAATAAATATAAAAAATAGCTTATCCACAGATATTAAGCGCACTAATAGCAGTAATAAGTTGATATAAAATATTTAATCTTATTTATATATAAGCTGCAAGCTTAAACATTCGATGCTTAAAATATTTTATACCTAAGTTACAACTGAACACAAAAATCACTATTTTACGTTTAAATATGATTAGCCTCAGACGGAGTCTTTAATGAACCTTTGTACTAATTTTTATCTGTAAGCAAAGATTTTAGTTTATCGGTAAATTCTTTTCCGGCATAGGTTTACTAAAATAATAATCTCGGTTAAGCCGTTTTGGTTAAATTTTCAGATCCAATCATACGAATTTTCGACTAACGTAAAATTCCTTATTTCCCTTGCGTGTAAAGCGACTGTACCCAAATAACGCTTATATTTTTAGTGTTAAAAATACATGCTTTTTAGCTATCACAGGCTTAAAACATTCATATTTCTCTAGCTTCTAAAATATTATCTAAAACAATAAAACAGCTTGTGGATAACTCTGTGGATTATGTTAGTAACATAATGTGTGCAATCTGTAGCTTAATTTTACAGCTGTTTTTTCACTCAGTTTCAGTACACTTAAGTCCAAACTTGATAACACGCTTAAAATAATTGCAACACCATGATAATAAATATAAAAAATAGCTTATCCACAGATATTAAGCGCACTAATAGTAGTAATAAGTTGATATAAAATATTCAATCTTATTTATATATAAGCGACAAGCTTAGAATTTTTCCTTACAAAAAAGCGATAATTTACAATTTAGCATATTTTATTTTCCGCATGCCTTGCGTAAGTTAGTTGTTTTTCAAGCATGAAAAATACCAAGAAGTATTTGTAAGTCATTGGTTTTTATTTATAAAAAATAGATACGATGCATTGTGACAATGCATCACCTATATAAAACTTTAATATCTTCTATTAGCTACTATCATGCGTGTATAAATCCGCTTAATTTTAAGGAAACTGCATGCAAAGTCTGTATATCGTCGTCGATACTCCTGAAGACTGGGCTCCCTACTATCCAAGTAATGAATTAATCAGTGTAAAGGACTATTTGTCTTTACAGATTGATAAGAAAACAAAGGCTAAAGTCATTAATTTATGTCGTGATTATAGTTATCTCGGCACGGGTTACTATTGCTCTTTACTTGCTGAAGCGAGAGGACAACGCGTTATTCCTTCGATACGTAGTATGACTGATCTGGGTAATCATCATTTTTATCAATTGCATGAAGACATAGATGCGCAATTGAATAAGTATTTGAAAAACGATGATCAATCGATGCAGCTGAAAATATTTTTTGGTCAATCGAATAGCCCCACACTAGAAAAAATTGCCCGACAATTATTTGAACTTTATCCTTGCCCTATTTTAGACCTTAGCTTTGTCCGTAATGGCACTTGGCAAATTGAGACTATTAACCCAGGCAGTTTAGTCGAGCTTAATGAGCTGGAGCAGTCTGAATTTGCTATTGCTATTGATAAATATAGTCGTCAAATATGGCGTAAACCAAAATCTAAAAAACGCTATCGTTACGAACTCGCTATTTTATGTAATGTCCAAGAAAAACTACCGCCTAGTGATAGTAAAGCGATTAAAAATTTTATTCGCGCAGGAAATGAGCTGGGTATTGATGTTGATTTAATCGATGAGCATGATTATGCGCGTTTGCTAGAATACGATGCTTTGTTTATTCGGGAAACCACAAAAATCAATCATCATACTTATCGCTTTGCTAAACGGGCTGAAAGTAAAGGAATGGTGGTTTTGGATGATCCCGATTCTATTTTGAAATGTACTAATAAAGTGTTTTTGGCAGATTTGCTTAATGCTAATGGTGTACCGACACCCACAACAGAATTATTAGTCAGAGATAATGCTATTGATTATCAAGCTTTAGAGCAGATTATTAGTTACCCTGGCGTTTTAAAAATTCCGGATGGCTCTTTTTCTATTGGCGTGGTTAAAGTATCGAATCGTGAACAATTACAGCAGCAATGTGCTGAATTGTTTCAAGAATCGGCTATTTTGCTGTACCAGGAATATGTTAAAACTGATTTTGACTGGCGTATCGGCTTTTTAAATAATAAAGCGATTTATGCGTGTAAGTATTATATGGCGCGCGATCATTGGCAAATTTATAACCATGATAATACCGGTACCGATAAAACAGGCGGTTTTGAAGCGATGCCTATTCATAAAGTGCCTAAAGAAGTGATTAAAGTCGCTAGTAAAGCCGTTAAATTAATTGGCGATGGTCTTTATGGTGTTGATTTAAAAGAATTACCAGGGCGCAATGTGATTATTGAAGTTAATGATAATCCGAGCATTGATAGTGAGGTCGAAGATCAATATAGGGGTTATGACTTATATTTAACGATTATGGGGGAATTTTTGCGTCGACTAGAACGTCAACACACGATTTAAAACTTATGCACAGATCAATTGATTGTTTTTCCAAAGAATATTCTGAAGCCAGAGATAAATTTTTGATGGCGAGTCAGTCGGTCGATGGCACTTTAACCGCTTATAAAAATACAATCCCTGATCTTGAATTAGAATTAGTTACGCATGTCCTTTATTTGGGGGCTAAACAAGCAAGTAATTTACTGGTTCTAATTAGTGCCACGCATGGCGTTGAAGGTTATTGTGGTTCGGCGGCACAAATTGATTTTTTGCAGCATTTACCCAAAATAGACTCTGATACGGCGGTGTTAATTATTCACGCGCTCAATCCCTATGGATTTGCATTTGATCGGCGCGTGAATGAAGATAATATTGATTTAAATCGCAATTTTGTTGATTTTACTGATACACCTAAAAATAGTGATTATCAGCAATTAATGTCATTTTTAGCGCTGAGCGGTTTAGATGAACAAGGATTATTAGCTACTCAACATAGCTTGAAACACTATCGTCTTGATTGGGGCGACACGCGATTTGAGCAGGCTGTCTGCGGTGGCCAATATAGCGATGCCCATGGCTTATTTTATGGGGGTAACAAAGCCAGTTGGTCACATCAGCTTGCCCTGCAATTAATAAATGAATTCCATATTTCTGAGCGGCAAAAAGTGATTGTTGTTGATATACACTCAGGCTTAGGGCCCTATGGTTATGGTGAAATAATTAGCGATCATCAGCCCGATAGTTCCGGGGCAAAATGGGCTAGACAGTGTTTTGCGCATAATATGACTGAGCCAGCGGCAGGCACCTCCAGCTCCGTCCCTAAACACGGTCTAATGGATTATTTGTGGCATCAGCATTTTCCAGTGCAAGGCTGTTATGTCACGCTGGAGTTTGGCACTTTTTCTGTGGATAAGATGTTTGCTATCTTGCAACAGGAAAATTATTGTTGGCATAATCCTGTCAGCACAGCGCAAAAACAAAGTATTCAAAAACAATTGCGTGGCTATTTTTATCCCGAATATCAAGATTGGCAGGAAATGGTTTTATTTCGTTGCCAGCAAATCATCACTATGTCTTTAAAAAAATTAGCCCATGAGTAATTCTGTTATCAGTTTTCGTCCGGCCACTAAAGCGGATGTTAAGGCTTTAGTGTTTGTTGAAAATAGCTGTTTTGAGCAGGATAAAATGACCCAGCGCAACTTTTTATGGATGCTGGAAAAAGCACATGCTGATATTATTTTGCTTGAAGTCGATGACACGATTGCCGGTTATGGCTTGCTCTTATATCGAAGTGGTACCTCTTTAGTTAGATTGTATTCGCTGGCGATTTTACCTAATCAGCGTGGTTCTGGATTAGGTAAAGCTTTGATGCAGCAATTAGAACTCACTGCACAACAGCATGACTGTGTGTACTTACGCTTAGAAGTGCGCCCGGATAATGAGCGTGCCATTACCCTTTATCAAGGGCTGGGTTATCGACAATTTAATCGTAAACAAGATTATTATGAAGATCATAGTGAAGCCTTGTGTTTTGAAAAACGCATTATTTATCCACAGCCAGAAACCCGCTTGCAAGTGCCTTACTATCCACAAAGTACCGAATTTACCTGTGGACCCTCATCATTAATTATGGCGATGTCAGCACTCGATGCAGATACTTTGCAGACACAGGCGCATGAATTACAACTATGGCGTGAATCAACCACTATTTTTATGACTGCCGGGCATGGTGGTTGTGGGCCGCATGGCTTGGCACTAGCGGCCTGGCGGCGTGGATTTAAGGTTGATATGTATCTGAGTCAGCAGGATATTTTATTTTTTAATAGTGTTAGAAGTCAGGAAAAGCGAGCGATTATTACGCTAGTGCAAGAAGATTTTATGCAGCAATTAAAGCAAACATCCGTTACTATTCATCAGCGAAATATAGAAATAGATGAATTAATTGCCCATCTCGATGCAGGGCATATCCCGTTGATTTTGATTAGCACTTATCGCATTAACCGTAACAAAGCACCGCATTGGGTGGTTTTAACTGCACATGATGAACATTTTATGTATTTGCATGATCCTGATGTCGATGATGAACCGCATGCCAGCATTACGGATAATGTTTTTGTTCCCGTTCCTAAAGTTGATTTTCAAGCCATGGCTCGATTTGGTCGAAGTCAACTACAAGCAACCCTTATTATTGCCCAGTCATGAACGATAAAACGCTACAGTGTATTACGCTTTGTCTCGCTGACTCATTTGATTTTTCTAAGCTCTGTGATAATTTGCTCGCCACTCGGCGGGCGGTATTACTTAAAGATGCTTTGTTGATCGAACATAACCAATCCTATTCGATGGTCTTTCCTTATGGCGTTGTCGTGCATTGGAATGTAGAACTGGATGAACGACGTAAATTGCAGATGCGTTTATGTGAATTTGCCAATGCTATACACAAAAATATTCAAGAAGATAATTTCCGCTACCTATTAAATGCTTTAGAAAATAGAATTCGCTTTGATTGCATTGAAATTGAAGCTGGTGATGATGATAAAAAATTGTTAGCGGTTGCTCATGCTATGGCGCAGTCGATTAAATTATCCTCATTTGAACGCCAAGCCCTAGAAACGATAGAAAAAACTAAGCACTTACCCGTTTCTTTAGCGAAAACGGGGCGCATTAATCTTTCTAAAAAAGAATTGGCTAAAATTCGCGGACAATTGTTTTTAACCAATAGTGCTATTGTCCTAAAATTTGATTTATTGGATATTCCCGAGTTCTTTTGGGAGCATCCCGAATTTCAGGCTTTGTATATGCAAATGGCAAATTATCTAGAATTAAAACAGCGTACCGATATATTATCCAAAAAACTAGATACCATTCATGATTTATTAGAGATGTTAGCCGATGAACAAAAACATCAGCATTCATCGACACTAGAATGGATTATTATTGATTTAATTATGGTTGAGATTGTCATTACTTTAGCGGAAAAATTAATGTAATGTTAAGTTAGATCAGCGCTGCGGCGCTTACTTGCCAGCGATTCGCAAACAAACGGCATTGAGGCGCAAGAAATTAATCTTTCGCAGCGAATTCAGAAGTAGCAAAATATAAAGCACGCATAAAAATGACTTATTTTTTTTATGTTGTCAGCTAATTTTCTTTTATTTTCTAAGTATTTATACCTAATTGTGTATTTAGTTGGTAGTATGTAGCAATGCTAACTGAATTTAACAATCATAAAAGCATTACTTATCTCGCAGTATTAATTGAATTTCAACCAACATCAAATCGGAGCGTAATTATGAGTGTAAAACAAGCGTATGAAAAAAAAATGCAAGCACAGTTAGATGAATGGAGCGCAGAAATTAAAAAGCTCAAAGCGAAAGCTGAATATGCAGAGGCTGATGTGGAAATTAAATATCACAAGCAGATTGAAGAATTGCAAGCCATGCAAAAAGCAGCAAGTGAAAAACTTACTGAGCTTAAAGATACTAGTGATGACGCATGGGAAGAGCTCAAAGTAGGTATTGAAAATTCCTGGGATTCACTCGGTAGTACACTTAAATCTGTATCTTCCAAGTTTCGATAAATCTTTACTCTTTTATTAGATCTAAAAAATTTTCCGCTAGCCACAAAAATATTGTTATCCATATTAGTTTAGCGCTGCAATCTCCTATAATGACAACAAGGCATCCCCATGAAAAAAAATCCAGCTAAAAAAATTTTTATGACTATTTGTTTATCCGCTGTTTTTGGCTTGACAGCTTGTGAACAAAACGAAGGACCTGCAGAAAAAGCAGGAAAAAAAATTGATCAGGCGGCTGAAAAAACGAGTCAAAAATATGAAGAGGCCAAAGAAGTTATGAATGAGGAGGCTAGTAAAGCAGCTGATTACATTAATGAAAAATTAGCAAAACCAGAGCAAACAGTTGAAGATGAAAAAAATCAGTAGTCGGTACAACTAAAATACCTATTTCTTATTTCCAAATGCTTATTAGGGAATGTATATCATAATTCTTGTGAAGTCATTTTCTAGTAAGTCACACTGAGCACTTATCAAGTACTCTCAAACCGAGTGTGTTAACAAGAAAAAGGCTTGGTTTATCAATTCGTAACCAGCCATTTTTCAATAGTCTGAGCTAACCATTTAGGATCATCTAAAGGCAAATCATGCCCTGCGCTTGCATGTTGCAAGTAATCACAATGCCATGCCTTATGCAAAGCTACGCTACACCGATAATCCACTAAACGATCATTTTTAGCGCTGATAATTAACAAAGGGTGCGCTGGTTTATTTGTCGCTAAAAACTGCGCTGCGGCCTGTAATTGATTGATAGCGCTTATTTTAGATACTGGGTACTGTGCGCACCATTTTTGCCAATCAGCCAATAGCCTAGTGTCCTGTTGGTGGAGATTTGCAGTCAAAGCTAATATATCCCGCTCCCTTTGCTCGGCGGACTTAAATAACATACTGACAAGACGCGGATAATTTTGCCAACGTAACCTCTGAAAAAAAGGCGAATAAGGACGTACGCTAGTATTAATTAGCACCGCGCTGTTAATTTCTAAAGGGTGGCGATTCATCCAATCTATGGCAATCATAGCGCCCATAGAAAGCGCAATAAGATGCATATTTTTTTTGCCTTCGAGTTGCACGCGCAGTGCTTCAGTCAGGCCAGCTATAGTATTGGGACTGGTTTCTTGATGCAGACTGCCATTGCCTGGAATATCTAATGTTACTATCTCGGCAGCAGGAAATTGCTGCGCTAATAAGGGCGTAAATTCGCCCCAATGGCGCTGTTCGCGCAACAGTCCACGGATTAAAACAAAGTAGGCTTTATTTTTGCTCATGATACCAACGCTCCCTTGCTTTTTGTTGCATAACTTGGCTATGGCTTTCATTTAGCCATTTTTTATAAGATAAAGTCGCATGTAAGAGAAACTCCATTAACACCAAATGACCTCGCAGTACGCGATCAATGCGGTGCTGCTTTATTGGATGAAACAAGCCTAAAGACTTGCGTAATTGCAGCGGGTTTTTACGAATCCAACGCCAAGAGCCAATTTCCAAGGTTAAAGGTAAGAAAATATTAGTATCTTTCAAAGACTGTAAATAAATATGATCCCATAAGTCACCATGCGTCAGATAGTGTTGTGATTGTGGCTCAAAACGATAATTTTGGTAAGGATAGGTTTGAAAAAACAGCTCGCGTAAATAATAAATTTCGCCTAAATGTTTAATCGGGTTGGTACGACTATTGGCATAAGGAAACCAGATTTGATTATGCATACCAAAGCCAGAATGACAATCTAAGGTTAAACTAAACGGTGCGGGTAAAACTTCTCGTTGTATAAAATCACACAGCGTTTGTGCCTCGGCTTGCATTGCTTCTCCTTCAACGCCACGATACCAAGGTAGTTTTTCTGAGATTCGATGCCCTCCTCCTAACCACACCGCCTTTTCTAAGCAATCAACCGGGGCATTACGCATTAAATCGATTCCCGCCCCGTTAGAGCGCGTTTGCTTAAGCATTCCAACAGGGTTTAATAAAGGCAAGAAAACAATACGCACTCTTTGTAACATATCTTCAAAAGTTAAATCCCAACGCAAACGACTGAGTAGTGTTTGCAAAAAAGTTAAGACAACTTGCGTGCCAATACGCTCTAATCCATGTACACCACCGACAAAAGCAATACACGGCGTATCAGCTTGTTGACTGCCTAGAGATAAAGCGTAAATAGGGAAAGAGTGATCTTGATAGGGGATATGATTAAGAATTTCATAGGATAAATAAGCGTGTTTATCTTGCGCTATGATGGCTTCTATTTGTTGTAGTTCGGGCAGCAGGTCTAAGCTTTTTTGATAAGCCATGATTAATCGTCAATAAAGTCATCGTCATCGCTTATTCTAACTAATATGATTAGTGCTTAGGTTACAGTTGTGTGGCAGTTTTTTTAAATTTTATTGGCAACAACAGCGACCTGTTGGAATGGGCGGATACTTTACAGATCCATAGTAACAGCTAGCCCGTCTGCTGATTATAAGCTTTAGACGACAAGACTAAAGCGGGTCGATATTTGCCGATTTTTTTGCCCTTGGTCGGCTCAAAGTCTAGCCAGATAATATCATTGCGTTGAGGAATATATTGTTCGCCCATTAGTCACCTAACTCCAGGCTTATAGGCGTTGCTAGTTCATCTGCGTGAGCCGTATACGCATTTAGATTTTGCAGCAAAGCTTCTTCGGTAAACGATAGTTTAAGGCTTTTTTGCGACGGTTTTACTGGCTCAATAATGATCTTGCCATCTTTCAGCTCAATAGTGATGTTACTGTTAACCGACAAGCCCATGCCAGATAAAATGCTTGCAGGAATGCGCATCGCGGCACTATTGCCCCATTTATTAATTTGCGATTGCATAATGGCTGCTCCTAAAAGTTTCTACACTGTAGATACAATAGCGCAAACGACCAGTGTGTGAACATTGTAGATACGTCTGCTGTTTTTCAAAAGCACAAAGACGAGCGCCTGCATTGCCATTAGCCAAATACCAAAAACTTATCGCCAGCCGCAACGAGGCGATCATATCGGCCTATGCCACAGGGGAATATAGCTATCAACAAATAGCGGATTTTTTTGAGCTGCATTTTACAACTGTCGGCAAAATTATCAGAGCAGCAAGATCAGAAAGAAAGCTATGAAGCTAGACTTAAACCTTTGGTCCAGATTATTGTGCAATAGGCGCATAAAGTGAAAACAGCACCCTTTAAGCATTCAATAGAGGCTTCGCCCCTAGCCATGCGGCTTACCCCACCCTCGCCGGGAGGCAGGCGCCAGAAAGAGCCTGGCACCTGCTCAACAGGGTATTTCTGGTTTTGTGGATATCAAGGACTACTCGGCACAAGTGCCTGCGTTCCTCCTTGACAACCACAAAACCAGAAAAGAAGTAGAGCAGTAAAAAGATGATAACGATAACAACAAATTGCGTGGATAAAATTTAAGTGATGGCATAAAAGATAACATCTACATTCCAGAGAACCTGACGGGGTCAC
This sequence comes from Methyloprofundus sp., assembly GCA_014859465.1. Lineage (GTDB taxonomy): Bacteria > Pseudomonadota > Gammaproteobacteria > Methylococcales > Methylomonadaceae > Methyloprofundus. Next base: position 28,030 of record JACUUF010000021.1, on the reverse strand, counting down.
GGGCTCATTTGAAGCCGCAGACTTGATGAGGTTGGAATGTGCGGATTCCATCAGGGCCAGAGATGACTAAATATCTCACCCCAAGGCCGGATATATGGAAGCAATATTTCTTTATGTTACCAATAAATTTTACTTGCAATACGGAGCGGACCATATATGACCCTTTGGCCTTCCTCAGGGACTGCCGAAATTTGAAGTGCGAAAGGTATATAAAAACGTTCACGATATTCGAGATCAGAACGCATAAATCAAACGCCAAGAGCCGAGCCAATTCGTTTTTCTTCGATTGGCTTGGCTCAATCCAACGCCTAACTGCAAAGTCGTTTGATTGGTGATATCCCAATGAATTTGTGGCATCAATAAATAAGTCCAGTGAGATTTTTCTCTGAATTCGTTATTCATTTCAAGACCGAAGGTTAAGTCCTGGGAATAATCATAAAACCAAGTGGTATTGAATAATCCCACGAAATGCCCGTCATGTTCCATGTTGTCACGTCTCACTCCGATCATATTAAAATTGCTGATCTCGGAATTAAAACGATAACCGGCCAAGTAAAGTGCATCGACGGAATATTTTTTGGTGTCGCGGTCATAGATACCAATCATTTGCCAACCATGAATAAAATGATCGTTAAATCCGGTGCCGATCGTTCCTTGCAGCGCTAATTTATATTCGCTTAACCTTAAATTGTGGAAAGGCAGTTCGAATTCGACGGCAAAGTCGTCGAATAATCCGAATTCGAATTCCGGCGCCCATTCGGTATTGCCGGTACGAAGCGAGTGTTCGGTAAGCACGTTCACTTCTGCATCGCCTTGTCTGACGCCGAGCGGTCGCACCAAATCGAAGACCATCGGTTCTGGAATATGAGGGGTGCCGCTGCTCCATGCTGCATCGCCTTCTTCAGTTCTCATCGTTTCGGCACTGGCCGTATGGATGGTTGGTAAGCAGGCGAGGGCGGTTAGCATAATGATATGGAAAGGTAAAGCCAATGAGTTGGTTGAATACATAGTTTTACTTGGGGAATGCATATAACGTGTTCACTTGCAACCAGCCGCTACAAGCGGGTGGTTGCAAGTGAGTTGCTAAGCGGAACTACCTCAGTAAAAGCAGCGGCTTTTTTGTTTTTAGCAACATATTATGAGTAAAACTACCTAATAAAATATCGTGCAAACGCGTGTGACTGAAAGCACCCATAATGGTCATATCAATATTATGATCGCTCTGGTAAGCGCATAACGCTTCTTCTGCCTTACCTTGTAAATTAGCCGTGATAATTTCAATATCACCAGCAGCATGTAGTTTACTGACAGCTGCTTCTAGTAGTGTGTCTGCACTGTCTTTTTTACTGACACAAACTAAATGGCAGACTAAACCTTTATACAAAGGGCTAGCAGCGACCATATCGACGGCTTTATTGGCAGCTTCACTACCATCATAGGCAATCATGATCTGTTCTGGTGCTTTAAATGCTTGGTAAGCCACTAGAATAGGAAGGTGTAAGGAGCGAATCAAGTTATCAATTTTGGCTCCGATTTCATTTTCTTGATTTTCATGTTGCTTACCGCGCGCACCAATCACTAAAACACGAATATCTTGTTTTATTTCCGCTAATGACTCGAGCAAACTACCATGCTGTAAGCGAGTCAGAGGCTTGGCAATGCCCGCTTGCATAGCCCGCTCTTTAGCTGCAGTGAGTACTGTTTTAGCGTGTTGTAAACGTATTTTGCTTTCTGCTTGTTCTTGTTCCGTCATATTTTCCAGCAACTGATCTTGGGTATCTAAACCGATATTGCCGGATAAATCAGTCGTGACTGCTTTTTCATGATGATGATCAATAGTGTGCAATAACTTTAAAGGTGCATCGACGCGCTGTGCGATCCAAGCCGCGTAATCACAAACGGCATCAGTTAAAACTGAACCATCAATACATGCTAGCACTATGTTTTTATTCTCTTTCATTTAGTGTCCCCCCATTATTTTTTCAATTTCTTCTGGTTTGTCGTGTACAGCAAAACGGTCAATAATAGTCGCGCTGGCTGCATTTAAACCGATAATTTCCACTTCCGCCCCTTCACGACGAAATTTAATCACCACTTTATCTAAAGCGGTGACTGAAGATATATCCCAAAAATGCGCACGCTGCAAATCAATAACGACGTTTCCGATGGCTTCTTTAAAGTCAAATGCCGCCGTGAATTTTTCAGCAGAATTAAAGAAAACCTGGCCAATGACATTATAAGTTCGTGTGTCAGTGGATTCATCAAAATTAGATTCTACATACATAAAATGACTGATTTTGTTGGCAAAAAATAAAGCACTGAGCAAGACACCGACCAATACCCCTAACGCTAAGTTATGCGTCCAGACGACGACGATAACGGTGGATAGCATAATGGTATTACTTGAAAGTGGGTGATGCTTTAGATCAATAATGGAGTGCCAGCTAAAAGTTCCAATAGCTACCATGATCATGATGGCAACTAAGGCAGGCATCGGAATTTGACCAAGCCATTGGTCCAGAAAAACTACCATAATTAATAAAAAGACGCCGGCAGCTAGGGTTGATAAACGCCCACGGCCACCTGATTTGATATTAATCACGGATTGACCAATCATGGCACAACCTGCCATACCGCCTAATAAGCCAGCACCGATATTGGCAAGCCCCTGTCCTTTACATTCGCGATTTTTATCACTGCCTGTATCGGTTAAATCATCAACAATCGTTGCGGTCATGAGAGATTCTAATAAACCGACAACGGCTAATGCCAAAGAGTACGGCAAAATAATGAGTAGTGTTTCTAAATCTAAAGGCACATCAGGCCATAGAAAAATAGGCAAAGTATCGGGTAATTTGCCCATATCCGCGACCGTGCGAATATCTAAGGGTAAGTAGATAGATAAAATGGATAATACGACAATGCAAGCTAGAGGCGAAGGAATCGCTTTACCGATAAAAGGTATATACGGAAATAAATAAATAACAACTAAGCCGGCTGCTGTCATCATATAGACATCTAAAGAGACATTGGTTAATTCGGGTAATTGCGCCATAAAAATTAAAATAGCTAAGGCATTTACAAAACCAGTGACTACCGAACGGGAAATAAAACTCATTAAGCTACCGAGCTTTAAATAGCCGGCAATCATTTGCAAGACACCGGTTAGTAAGGTCGCGGCTAATAAATATTGTAGACCATGCTCTTTTACTAAGAGCACCATTAATAAAGCCATTGCACCTGTCGCACCACTAATCATTCCGGGACGACCGCCAATGAGTGCGGTAATGACAGCAATACAAAATGAGGCATATAAACCTACTTTCGGATCAACTTCAGCAATAATTGAGAAGGCAATTGCCTCAGGTATCAGAGCTAAAGCGACAACAATTCCTGCTAAGAGATCACCACGGATATTGCCAAGCCAATCTTGTTTTTTCGAGAGTAAGAGCATAAATTTCCTGTTTATAAAAAGAGCATGACGTGAATGTGCGTAACGTCAAAGGGTTAAGGTAAAAAGAAGGTAATCGTAACGCATCGCTTCGCTTCGTTATTATTTAGCGTTTGCTTAAACGAAATGTGCGACAAAAAAGTATTTTATTTGGTTTTTTGCAGAGTGCTTACTCACATAAACTTAAAGGGTAAGCAAAAATAATACACCACAAATACCGACTGAATAAGCTGTACCTATTTTAATCTTGCGTCCTAAGGATAATGCTCGCCAATCACGTTTGCATTTTAACCAAGAAGCTTGGATATTTTGTTTTTGATGTATTAATAACTTAGGTAGCACACGAAAATATCGAATAATTAGATAAAGAAGAAGTATCATGGTCAGATTGGCGAGAATGACTTCACTTTCATGCGGATCAGTATGAAAAATGTGTTCTATAAGTACTTCCAGTGAATGTTCAAAAAATTCAATCACCAAATGAATGAGTTCAATGATTAGATCAAGCAGCCCGAATAAGAGATCTAAAATAAAATCAAACATTAATATAAGGACAAATATGATCGCGAATTTTTTACTGATCCGGATCAACATTTCTGAATCTGTTTCGTGCTGTTGCGTGTTTTGAGGTTTAACTATGATTGGCTGATCATTGTTAGTTAACTCGCTATCTGATTCATTGTTTAAATTGATTTTCATGGTCAATTATGCAAAGTAAATAATAGGTCTAAATTATAAGTTACCAGCCTGCTATCCGACAGTATCTAATTATTTTTCGGAAAGATTATTTTTTATATTTTCCAGGCTATTAATTAAAAAGGTTTTATCTTCTGTGCTTAAAATAGCTCATATTTGAGCTTCAATAGTCTCTATAATTTACCATAAAGCAGTTATTTCTAGTAAATCAATTTGCCTTGGCAAATCGACTTGCCGATAATTTTTGTTTTTCGAAAGATGTAGTAGTGCACGCTATTGAGCATGAGTAAGACCAAAGCTTTCTGCATTTTTATTAAATGCGTGACGGATGGTATGACTGATTTTGTAGCTAAAAAAGCCCAAGTTTGAGGGCATAATAAAAATAAATTACAAGCTACATAGGACTTATTATCATACGCTATACTTACTATAAGTAAAGTATTTAATTTATAACTTATTGTTTATTAGGAATAAAAATTATGTGAATTTATATTTTTCGGTTTTTCTTGTCCTAAGCTGCAACTTGAATTGGTAAGCGAGCGGTGCCATTAATACTGCGCTTTCTGAGTAAAAGGGCATCGAAAGCAGCAATAACTTTCGGCTGCATATTTTTCTTAAGTGTCGTAATAAGCGCCCGATCATCCGTGGCTAAAAGCTCCGTTAGCTTTTTAGCAATGTATCCTATCACCAAAAAGCTTGCCTATGATGTTTTTGCTTAGCTTCGGCAAGGGCTTTCGATCATCAATCTTCCCTCTAGTAATGGCAAATGACAGTATTTCGCCTCGGTCATCGACAATTTCTCTTTGGATTGCTTCGCATTGAGGAAGAAAAGAATGACAAAAATCATCTATATCACAGAATAATTGCGTTAAACTCATTACTTGGCAGCCTTTGAAAAATATATTCTTGGTCGCTTATATTTTTTCAGACTTTTTGTAAAAAGGCTGCTTTTCTTATCCCGAACTCAGGTTATTGTAGTAATATTTGTGCTAATACTGAATTATCAATATTAGCGACTAGGTGCAGCGGCACCATCATAAACGGCTTGTTGACTGCCGCTGCGCTCGAGTCCTGTGAAACAGCTTGGTTTTAACTGACAAGGTGCATTTTTTGATGATTTTCTCTATTGTCAGTATTTTATTTTTGTCCTTTAGCACTGTCTCGATAGGCCTTGCATAATATCGTGCACTAATTGTGGGCCGGTATAAATTAAGCCGCTGTAAACTTGTACTAAACTGGCACCCGCATCGAGTTTTTCTTGCGCATCGGCATAACATAAAATGCCCCCTGCTGCGATAATAGGTAGCTGTCCTCGTAATTCATCGGCTAAGCGCTTGACGACATAAGTGGATTTTTGTTTAACGGGCGCACCGCTCAAGCCACCCGCTTCATCAGCGAGAGGATGGCCTTGTACTGCGCTGCGGTCTAGCGTGGTATTCGTGGCAATAACACCATCCATTGAGAATTCAACTAATAGCTTGGCAATATGTTGAATTTCTTCATCGCTTAAATCAGGTGCTATTTTTACTACGATAGGCGTGTATTTATTGTGCTGCACCTGTAGCTTTTCTTGCTCTTCTTTTAAGGCTGACAAGAGCTTTTTAATTTCATCGCCTTGCTGTAATTGACGCAAGTTTGTCGTGTTGGGTGAAGAAATATTAATGGTAATATAACTCGCCGCCAGATATGCTTTACGTAAACTAATTAAGTAATCTTCGCTCGCTTGGTCAATCGGTGTGTCAAAATTTTTGCCAATATTAATGCCTAAAATACCTTTATATTGACTACGCGCAACTTGCTTTAATAGGTAGTCTACCCCTTGATTATTAAAGCCCATACGATTGATAATCGCTTGATGTTCGAGCAATCGAAATAAACGTGGTTTAGGGTTGCCTGCTTGTGGGCGTGGAGTAACAGTACCTATTTCTACTGAACCGAAGCCGATTGCCGCTAGCGCATCGATATAATCGCCATTTTTATCTAGTCCTGCGGCTAAACCGACTGGGTTTTTAAAATTTAAACCCATCACAGTAACGGGTTGGGCAATGCTGGCTGGATTTAATAAACGATCTACACCGCTGCTATGTGCTAGTTTAAGTAATTTTAAGGTTAGATAATGGGCATTTTCTGCATCTAACTGAAAAAGTAAGGGCTTTATTAGGGGATAATAATTCATAACTTAGGTTCTCAATGCTGAGCAGAAAGTTGGTAGGGAGTAGGATCAATTTGCGGGGCTTGTTTGGTTACTAGATCATAAAGTAACTGTGCGGAGGCTGGCCCCATAGCAAAGCCATTTCTAAAATGTCCGGCATTGATCGCTAAATTTTGTATTTCAGGATGTTGATCAATATAAGGTATGCCGTGCTCAGTCCCAGGACGCAAGCCTGCCCAATGATGAATAACTGGACAGGTTTGTAAATCGGGGAATAAGTTATGCGCAAAACTAACTAATGATTGTTTAGCTTCTGCTGAGCTTGTTTTGTCAAAATCGGCATATTCAACCGTGCTACCGCATAATATTTTGCCATCGCGACGCGGTATTAAATAGCGATCATTTTCCAGCACCATGGTGTCTAATGTGCCCATCGGCGTATCAAAAATGAGCATCTGTCCTTTTACAGGGAAAACATTAGCTGATGTTGGTTCGCTTCTACCTAACAGCTGTTGCCATAAACTCCCGGTCCAAGCTCCTGTACTAATAACTAATTGCTTAACGAGGAAAGTCTCAGCATGACTGGCTATTTCAATGATTTGATTCTCTTTAATGGTTACTTTTTCAATGGCACAATGCTCGATAATTTTAACGCCGCGCTGTAACAAATCTTGTTTTAGTGATTTAAGTAAACGTGGATTTCGAACCTGAGCAATGCCGGGTAAATATAAAGCATCATTTTGTATAGATGTGAACTGTTGACGCTGTTCGCTACTGGCAAGGCTGGTCTTAATGGCGTGTTTGTTACTCCACGCGAGAGCTTCATTTAAATCCGCTAAGGGGCTCATCAATAAGCCGCTTACGAGATATTCTGGATCTATGCCTGTCGCATCAATTAAGGCTTGGGCTAATTCAGGATAAGCTGTCATGCTGGGAATGACCAGTTGGCTAATGGCATCAGCTTGGCGCCAAGGATATAAGGGTAATAAAATTCCACCACCCGCCCAAGAGGACTCTTTACCTATCTGATTCTTATCAATGAGGGTTACGCTGGCTCCGGCTAGAGCAAACAGACGCGCGCATAAAAGGCCGGTAATACCGCCGCCAACCAATGTTATATCAGGAGTACTGTGCATAAAAAATAAGAGCTTAACTAAAGTGTACGGTTATTATATCAACTAAAGCCAAGCTAATTGATAAGGAGCTACAATTTAGATAATTTACTTTCAATATAAGGCATAAAAGATTGACGAATTCGCTTAACTCGTTCGCTTAGGCATAACTCAGTACCCATCGTTGAATGATGGCAACGAATATCTAAAAAGATACTGGTTTTATCATTTGCTCGTTTGGATTTAGACACTGATAAACTTAAGTCTGAACCGATCTTAGGGTCACTGCTCATAATAAGCGTTTCAGTATCAAAGTTAATCTGTGTTGTCGAATGCAATAGAACAAATTGTCGTGCTATTTCCCAAGCTTGATCACATGCTTTTCTATCAAAACAGTTAAATAAGCCTAAAACATTAGCCGCTTGAGTTTCTGCGGTTTCATCGATTAATGTCTGTGTGTTGGATCTATTGCCTTGAGTTAAAAATATAAAACGTTCTATATCTTTATCAAATTTACTTTGTATTTCTTGGTATTGCTCGACAACCTTAGCGATTTGGGCATCGGTATTATTGATTTCGTTTTCGGTATCAGAGATTAGTTTTAAAATACTAGGAGAAACACTTTTTCCTTTTCTTTCTTCTTGAGCTGCTTTACTACGAACACTGGCTAAATTGTCATTTAAAGTGGCTAGTGCATCTTCCAGCATGCGCTTATGTGCATTGACTGAATTTAATTTGCCATTCAAAGTCAGGCGTAAATCATCAATATTACGGAAGGTGCTGAGTAACACTTTGTCATTAGATTTTTGTTGCGCAATAATTTTTTCTTGCTCTTGTCTTAATAATTCCAGTCTTTGCTCTAAAGCAAATTGCTCAGCCGTTTTTGCTGCGTCAACCGTTTCAATGACACGACCGTGTTCATTCAGTACTTTACGTTCAAGCTTTGATTGTTGTGGGGGAACTTTATCAGAATAATATATATTGCCATTGCCATCTACCCAGCGATACATTTTTGCAGCAACAAGCGATGGCACAGCCATAAAGCTGGTAAGCGCTATTGAACAAAAAAGTGCATGGCGATATTTCATAAAATGGCTAAGATGGTTAAGTGAACTACAATCAAGAGGATAGCAGTATTTGCTTAAAAATACCGCTATTTATTGTGCCAATATTAACCTACTAGGCTAATTAATTGTTGTAGAGGCGGGATAATAAGCATTTTTGTTAGCTGCAAAGCCACTAGCACGATTAGCGGTGATAAATCGATCCCTCCTAAATCAGGAACTATGCGTCTGCAATTGGCTAATAAAGGTTCAGTTAAGCTATATAGTAAATTTGAAGCGGCATTAAAAGTACCGGGGTTTAACCAGCTTAAAATGGCGCGCGCAAAGATGGCAAAAACAAAAACATTAATTAGCAGTGAGATTAACTGGCTAAAAGACAACACAGCCAATGCAGCAAAACTAAAGCTTAAGCCTTTCAAGGTTAAGACAATCGAGTCAGAGATCATTTGTAACACTAAAAGCAACACTAAAGAAGATGTATCAATTTTGCCTATGGCTGGGATGTAGCGTCTTAAAACACGCAGTATAGGGTGAGTGATTTTGACTAAAAACTGTGAAATAGGATTATAAAAATCGCCACCTACCCATTGCAAAAGAAAGCGAATAAGTACCGCTAAAATATAAAATGAAAAAACGGTATCCAATAAAAAAATTATCGGATCACTTAGGTAATTAGAATCCATTAACTTGCTCCTAATTCTTTGGATAATTCGATAGAACGATCATGTGCCGCTTGGATTGCCTGTTTAACTAAAGCGCTAAAATTAGCTTCATTAAAGGTTTTAATTGCTTGCTCGGTTGTGCCGCCTGGCGAAGTGACTCTGGCTCTTAGTTCACCTGGCGATTCGTTAGATTCTAAGGCTATTTTTGCCGCTCCTAAAGCGGTTTGCTCAATTAATAACTGCGCGGTATGTTTGCTTAGGCCCAGATCAATGGCTGCTTTTTCCATGGCTTCCATCAATAAAAAGAAATATGCAGGACCGCTACCTGATACAGCAGTAACAACATCTATTTCACTTTCTTTTTTGACCCAAACAGTGATACCCACTGAGCGCATTATATTTTCAGCTAAATCAAGCTGATCGTCGCTAACATTAGCATTGGCATGTAGACCAGAAGCACCGGTTTGCACTAAAGCTGGGGTATTCGGCATACAGCGTACAATCGCGGCTTTTTCGCCTAACCATTTACTTAAGCTGGCTTGATTAATACCCGCAGCAATAGAAACAATTAAGGCATTAGATTGCTCGAATGCAGCGAATGAATTTTTAATAACCAGAGCAATTGCTTGTGGTTTTACCGCTAATACCACAACATCAACTTCGGCAATTAAGGCATCATTCGTTGCTACAGTATTAATCTGTAAGCGAGTTGCTAAGCTGGATAATTTGTTCTGATCGGCATCAGAAACCCAAATTTGGTGAGGTGAGTGACCACTGGCAATAAGTCCGCTAATTAAGCTACTCGCCATGTTACCGCCGCCGATAAATCCTATTTTATTTGTTTTCATTGTTTAAGCACTATGGGTGAAAAGTATAAAAATACATAAGTTAAGTAAGGTATAGCCATTATGATTGGGACAATTGTGTTGTTTATCAATACTACACGGTGAATTAATAGTAACCAAACGATTAAGATTATAACTGCCTTAAAACCTGCATCGGCGATTGATTGGTCACTGCTCGCGTTCCCCAAAAACCCGCTAAACCAATTAACAAAGCGGAGCCAATAGGAAATAACAAGCACAAGGTTAAGTTGGGATTAAATTCCATTTTTAATAGCCAAGTATATAAACCATAAATAATGGCCTGAGCCATTAAGACGGCTAACAGCCCTGCAATAAAACCTAAAGCGCTAAACTCTATCCACTGAATTTTTTGTAAAAAACTTCGTTTAGCGCCTAAAGTACGCATCAACACGCCTTCATAAATACGTGCATCTAAGGTTGAATACACGGCAGCAAAGAGCACTAAAAAACCCGCGACCAAAGCAAAGTATAATAAGTAATTAATAGCGGCCGTAAGCTGCGCCAAAATTCGGGTCAATTGCTGCAAGATAAAATCCACATCTAATACTGTCATTGCGGGGTAATGTTTTAGCAGCTGATTAAGTACAGATTTTTGCTCAGCGGGTAAATAAAAGCTGGTGATATAAGTATGCGCAAATTGCTCTATCGTGCCACTGGAAAAAAACATATAAAAATTAGGTTGCATGGTATCCCAATCGACTTGGCGAATGCTGTCTACTTGCGCTTCGATTTGCTCATTACCAATGGTAAAAGTAAGCTGATCGCCGATAACCACTTGCAGACTTTTGGCTAATTTTTCTTCTATCGAGACCCGTCCTGGTTTTCGTGCTAGTGAGGCATCGCCTTCAATAATTTTGTTATCCACAGGTAACGTGGCGCCCCAGGTTAAACTTAAATCTCGCTGTATGGCACGCTCTCCTTGCGATTCTTTGCTAACAATTTGCTGTACCGGGATATGGTTAATGGCAACTAAGCGACCTCTGACCACGGGATAAAATTGCTCAATTATCACGCCCTGCTCTTTTAAATCGAGTGTTAATGGCTCTTTTTGCTCGGCAAAGACATTTAGTGCAAAATGGTTAGGGGCATTAGCGGGTAATTGCTTTTGCCAGTCACTAATTAAATCAGTACGCACAGTAAAACTAAGAATAATCGCTAGCAAGGTAATACTGAAAGCCAGAATTTGGGTAATATTGCTATTTCGGTGTTTTGACAGTCCTTGTAGGCCAAAACGCCAGCTTAAACTGACATGTGGCAATAATAATCGAGTAAGCCCTAGCAAGCCATAAGTAAGTCCGCCTAAAACAGCCAAACTGAGCATCCCGATAGCGATAATACCAAAGGTCATTTGCAGATCTTGCGTATATTGGCTAATTAACAAGACTAATAAGCTGATGGCTAAGCCGTAGACTAAAAAGGCACTGCTTGGCATCGGATCTAAATCACGTTGCAATATGCGTAAGGGCGACACTTGTTTAAGGCGCAGTAAAGGCGGTAGTGCAAAGCCAAACAAAACCACAATGCCGATAATCATGCCAAATAGTACCGCTAGATAACTGGGATCTGCCACTTGCGCGGGCAATAAATCACGTAGCAATTGAAATAATAAGGCTTGACTGATCCAGCCCAAAATACAGCCGATAAAACTGGCAATCAGTCCGATCAACAAAAATTGCCATAAAAATAATTGCAACACGTCATTTTGTTTATAACCTAAACAACGCAAAATGGCTGTACTATTAAAATGCCGCTCACTAAAGCGACGCGTTGCCATTGCAATAGCCACACCGGCAATTAAAATAACCACAATACTTGAGAGCCCTAAATAACGTTCTGCTTTTTGCAGAGCTGATCCTAGTTGAGGCTGGTTATCATAAATATCCATCAAGCGCTGAGCGGCTGTTAACTGAGGTTTAAGCCACTGCTTAAACTTAATAATATCTGCTTCTGTGCCAGCAAATTGATAAAAATAATGTACATGACTTCCCGGTTGTATTATTTGAGTCGCACTCAAATCAGCTGCATTGAGCATAACTCTAGGTGACAGGCTGTATAAGTCACCCCGCTTATCAGGCTCATAGGTAATAATATGGCTAACAATTAAAGGCAATTCTCCGACCCTTAATGAGTCACCTAATTTAAGCTGTAAAGCCGATAGAATACGCGATTCTACCCAGACTTCGCCTTGTTTTGGGCCGTGTTTCAGTGTTTGTTCCTGGGTATAAGTTGCTTGGCGTACTTTTAAAGCACCGTGTAGCGGATAGTTATCGCTAACAACTTTAATGGCCGCCAATAAAAATTGCTCATTTTCAATGAGCATGCTGGAAAATTCAGTGCTTTGTGATTGCTTTAAATTAAGCTTTGTGACTTGTTGTAGATAATTTGTATTAATTAACTCTGGACTGCTAACGACCAAATCGCCGGCTAAAAACTCAGCGGCTTGAAAGTTCATCGTTCGGTTCATGCGATTGGCAAATAGACTAATCGCGGTCGAACTAGCGACCGCAATAATCAGTGCTAACATTAATAAAGTTAATTCTCCCGAACGACTGTCACGACGCAAAAAGCGCAAGGCTAAGGTTAATTTATTCATACGATACGCCCCGCACTTAATTCAATCGTGCGCGTACACCGACTAGCCAAGCGCTGATCGTGCGTCACTAAAACCAAGGTCGTCTGGTTTTCTTTGTTTAGTTCAAACAGCAAATCAATAATATGTTCGCCTGTGCTACTGTCTAAATTTCCTGTCGGTTCATCCGCAAATAAAATTTTCGGATGTGTCACAAAAGCACGTGCTAGCGCTACGCGTTGTTGCTCGCCACCAGATAATTGGTTGGGAATATGTTGGAGGCGATGACTTAAACCGACACGATTTAATAATAAAGTGGCCAGTGATTTCGCTTGTTTATCAGCAATTAATTCCAACGGTAACATGACATTTTCTAAGGCATTGAGGTTAGGTAGCAGTTGAAACGATTGAAAAACAAAGCCAATCATCTTATTACGTAATGCTGCGCGTTGATCTTCATTGAGCTTCTTCAGTGCTTGGCCAAATATTTCGATATTCCCTGAACTTGAGCTATCCAAGCCCGCCAATAAACTAAGTAAGGTTGATTTGCCCGATCCCGATGCACCAATAATGGCGATACTTTCGGCAGGTTTAATGTTAAAACTGACGTCTGACAAGATTGTCAAAGAACCTTCTATACTGTTAACTGTTTTGTATAAGTTTTCGACTGTAATAATAGGCGAATTATTTTTTTCTAATACGGAGTGAGTCATGTTTAAGTTTTTTTTGCTGGGGATTGTCCTGTGCTGTTCATCATTAACACAGGCAAAATCAATTGTCGTTTTAGGGGATAGTATCAGTGCTAGTTATGGATTTGAAGCGCAACAAGGTTGGGTTGCATTAATGCAACAAAAAATTCAAGTAGCGTATCCAGAATATACCATCCATAACGAAAGTATTAGTGGCGATACTACAGCGGGCGGGCTGGCACGTTTACCGCATATCTTAAAAAAATATCAGCCGGATATTATTATGCTTGAATTAGGCGCTAATGATGGCTTACGCGGTATGTCTTTAACCGAGATGCAAAAAAATTTATCAGCTATTATCGAAAAGTCAAAAAAATCAGGGGCTCAGGTTTTGTTATTGAGTATGCGCATACCCAGTAATTATGGCCGCCGCTTTACTGATAGGTTTTACGCTACTTATCAAAAGTTATCCACACAACATGATATTCCTGTTGTGCCTTTTATCTTAGAAAATGTTGCTTTGAACAAAGAGTATATGCAGCGTGATGGTCTCCATCCCAATGCGCTAGCGCAACCAACCATCACCGAACATATCTATCCCTACCTGCTAAAACTGCTTTGATGCCTGTGGATAAGTCTGTGTTTTACGCAATGAGTTTGTTGTTGTTAACGTGTAGTTAATTTTTAATCGGCATTTTAAGCACAGCTTAGCTACATTTTAGGTTAAACTTAAACACACAATTACTGATAAACTAAGCAAGTGATTTTTATTTTGAAAAATGACTTATCCACAGGTATTTGTCTCCTTAATAGTAATAATAAAGTTATGTATACATTACTTTAATTTTTATTAGCACAGCAGGTATTTTTGAAATAACCAAAAACAATAACCTTTATAGGATTTTACTTACATGGCATCAAATAATGAGAAGAAACAAAAGACCTTACAAAAAGCCTTAGCAATTAATTTGAATAATTGTCAATATGGATCGATTGTTGAAATTGGCGCAGGCCAAGAAGTGGCTAGAAACTTCTTTCAGGCAGGTGGAGCCGCAGGAACAATTGCTAAAACCTTGTCTGCTTATGATATGCAGGTGAGTGATAGTATTTATGGTGCAGAAGAATCAAAGCGCTATGTAACTCGTAGTCGCTTAATGAAGATGTTGGATAGAGAATATAACGCGGTTACTAATTTACTATCTGAGATTCGCCCCAGAAATACAACATTCTTTTCTTATGCCGCAACAGTTACCGCTAAAAGTTATCTACAAAAAAATGAGTGTCATGGTTGGTTAGGTATTCGTTTACAACTTTATCCTGGCGCTGAACCTAGTGATATTATCGTGCATGTGCGTATGCTAGATAACAATGGCGGTTCTCAACAAGAAGCTTTAGGTGTAGTGGGGGTTAATTTAATTCACGCGGCTTTTCATTATTTTATGCAGCCAAAAAAAATTATTGAAGCGTTAGTTGAGGATTTAGATCCTTGTCGTATCGAAGTAGATACGGTTAATTTTTCTGGCCCCTATTTTGAAGAGGTAGAAAATAGATTAATGAATTTGCATTTGGTACACAGTAATTTGACTCATGCCATTATGTTTAGTCCGCATGGAGAAGTTCAAGTTCCTAGTGAATTATTGTATAAGAAAAATATTTTAGTTATTCGTGGTACGTTTACCCCCTTAACCAATGTTCATCAGGATATGGTGCAATGTGGTCAACGCCACTTTAACCAAGTAGAAAATATTGATTTGGATAGAACCATTGTTTTAGCTGAAATCACTATGGCAAGTTTGACGGTCGGCGATACAATTGATGATGCTGATTTTCTAGCGCGAGTCGATATGCTCAATACCCAAGGCTATACGGTACTTATTTCTGATTATTTGCGCTATTTCCGTTTGCGCCAGTATTTCCGCCGTTATACACAGCAGCAATTGGGTATGATTCTAGGAATTTCTAATTTAGATTTAATTTTTAGGGAAGAATACTACAATGGTTTAGAAGGGGGGATTTTAGAAGCCTTTGCTAAATTATTTCCAGATAACACACGTTTATATATTTATCCGATTAAGAGCTCAGAGCAAGAAGAGTTGGTCACTGTCGATACATTTCAGCCACCTAAGAAATTACATCACTTATATCAACACTGTAAGGATAACGGCTATTTAGTCGGTTTAGATAATGTTGATGAAACTGTGCTGAATATTAACCCACAGCAAGTGTTTCTAGATATTAAAAAAGGCCGGGGCGAATGGGAAAGTCAAGTACCCGAATCCATAGCTGAAATGATTATTAATAACAAATTGCTGGGTTTTGGTACGAATCGATAATTTGTAGGGGTTAGCACGTAGACTTTGCTTTACGTGCCTTGCCGTTCACCATGATGACAACAACTAATTCCTTACAACCCACATCAATTCCAACAGCTCGTAGCTTGGGCTGAAAAGATAGCCCAAGCTACATGCTTTATTATTCACGCATCGCTCGAGTAAAGATTCCGAATAAAAGCTTAAATTAAAGCCTTTCTCGCCGCCAAGTTATTTCATATACTCGCCTTAATTGCCACTTAAAGAGATTATTTAACGGTATCTTAGCCACGCTTCTGCTCAATCTTAGTCACAACCTCAAAAACAGGGTAAAATGCTGATTTAGTGTTTAAAAACCACTATTGCGCGGCTTTTATCCTTACTCACCCTCGTCATTAAGATAATAGATTCTTTTATGAAATTTATAATTAACAGAGAGCTACTTTTAACGCCTCTACAGCAAATCGTCAGTGTTATTGAGAAAAGACAAACGATGCCGATTCTTGCCAACGTATTATTTAAGTTGGATAACAATCTATTGACCTTAACGGGGACTGACTTAGAAGTGCAGATTGTTGTAGATATTGCGTTCGATAATGAGGAGCAAGGCAGTATTACTATTCCTGCACGTAAGCTGTTAGATATTTGCAAATCACTCCCGAGTGCAGTGGATATTAAATTTGAATTAGTGAATGAAAAATTAAAAGTGCAGTCAGGACGCAGTCGTTTTTCCTTAAGTACCTTAGAGGCGCATGACTACCCTAATTTTGAAATGACGGAAATGGAGTGTCAGTTCACAATTAAAACAGCGCAACTAAAAATGGCCTTGGATAAAACGTCTTTTTGTATGGCGAATCAGGATATCCGCTATTACTTAAATGGCATTATGCTGGGTATTTTTAATCGGCAGCTCAAATTGGTTGGCTCTGATGGACATAGACTTTCGATTTACGAAGGCGAAATTGCTACAGAAACGGGCATTGAATCGCGCATTATTATTCCGCGCAAAGGGGTATTAGAGCTGGCGCGTTTGTTGGACAATGATCCAGAACAAGAAATTCAAATCGAGTTTTCTAAAAATAATATTCGAGTAGTGATTGAAAATTTAACCTTCTCCGCGAAATTAGTGGATTCTAAATACCCTGATTTTAGTAAAGTATTCGAACAAAGTTTTAATAGCCCTATTCATGTACAAAAGCAGGTTTTAAAAGATGCTTTAACGCGAGTGTCTATTTTATCCAATGAAAAATTCAGAGGGGTTGAGTTTGTTATTGAGGGTAATAATTTACAAATAAGCACGAACAACCCTGAGCATGAAGAAGCAGACGAAGAAATAGCGATTGAGTATCAGGGGGAGCCCCTTTCGATAGCCTTTAATTCTCAGTATATTTTAGATGCCGTTTCTAATTTGGATTCTGAGATGGCCGTGTTAACCATGGCTGAAAATTCCAGTAGCTGTTTTATTGAAGAGGCCAGCGAGCAGAATTATAAATTTATCGTTATGCCAATGCGTTTATAAATCGATACCATGAGTTTACAAAAGCTGGATATTTATCATGTGCGTAATTTAGTACAGACCTCTTTAGCTCCAGCAGCAAAAATTAATTTAATTTACGGCAGTAATGCTAGTGGTAAAAGTTCCATACTTGAAGCCATTTATCTTTTAGGCAGAGCGAATTCATTTCGCTCTACGACAGTTAAAAATGTTATCCATTTTGCCCATAATGATTTAATTGTCTCCGGTAAAGTTTTGTTTACCAGTGGTCATGTCTCCACGCTTGGTATTCAGCACGATGGTAAAAATGTGCAAATACGCATTGACCAAGAAACCAAGCATGCGCGTGCTGACTTAGCGTATGCCCTGCCCTTGCAACTCATTCATCCAAAGAGTTATCAACTGTTAGATGCGGGGCCTCAATTACGCCGAGAGTTTATTGATTGGGGGGTTTTTAATCAGCACACTGATTTTCTCAGTGCTTGGCGCAATTTTAAGAAAGCTTTAAACCAACGCAATGCCTTATTAAAAATTCGGCGTGTTAAAGAGTTAAATGTTTGGAACCATGAATTGCAGCAATACGGTACAATAGTTGCTGCTTATCGAAAGCAATACTTAGCAGAATTGACCCCCTTTTTTTTAAAGACTGTTGCGCAGTTTTTAGATTTAGACGCAGTTGAATTAAATTTATTTCAAGGCTGGGATCCTGAGTTTTTGTTGATTGAGAAGTTAAACGAGGGCTTAGAAAAGGATCTCCGTTATGGCTTTACGCATAGTGGTCCACACCGAGCTGACTTCCAATTATTGAGTGCCTCCAGAAAAGCAAAAGATTTTGTTTCCAGAGGACAATTAAAGTTATTAGTGCTGGCTTTAAAATTAGCGCAAATTGAGCACCTGCTTAATAACGGCTTTCGATCTGGCTGTGTATTAATTGATGATGCGGTGGCAGAATTGGATTTTTCTAGCCGCACAAAATTATTAGAATTCTTAGCTAGCATGGATATACAAGTCTTTATGACAGCAACTGAACGTAATGAATTTGGTGATTTAAGTCAAATTGGACAATATAAAATGTTTCACGTGAAACATGGAGTGATCACGGAAGCTTAATGTTTCACGTGAAACATTCAACAGCAAGAAAAATAAAGATGTCATACATACAACAAGGTTAAACATGAGTAAAAATACGGATAACTACGATAGTTCCAATATTAAAGTTTTAAAAGGCTTAGATGCGGTACGTAAAAGACCCGGGATGTATATTGGCGATACCGATGATGGCACCGGCTTACACCACATGGTTTTTGAAGTTGTTGATAACTCAATTGATGAAGCTTTGGCGGGTTATTGTAAAGCAGTTAATGTCACTATTAATGAAGATGGCTCCGTTACCGTTTCGGATGATGGACGTGGTATTCCCGTTGATATTCATCCAGAAGAAGGACGTTCTGCTGCTGAAGTTATTTTGACAGTATTACATGCGGGCGGTAAGTTTGACGATAATGCTTATAAAGTTTCCGGTGGTTTGCATGGCGTAGGTATTTCCGTGGTTAATGCCTTGTCAGAGAAGCTTGATTTAGAGATTTATAAAGGCGGCTATGTTTATCGCCAAACTTACAGGCATGGCGAGCCTGTTGCCCCTTTAGAAAAAATGGAAGCGACCACCAAACAAGGAACTCAGGTTACTTTTTTACCCAGTCGCGATACTTTTGGTGATGTTGAATTTCATTATGAAATTTTAGTTAAGCGTTTACGTGAGCTCTCTTTTTTAAATTCAGGTGTGCGTATTCATGTCAAAGATGCGCGCTCAGGCAAAGAAGATATATTTGAATTTGAAGGCGGTATTAAAGCGTTTGTTTCCCATCTAAATAAAAATAAAACGCCCTTATTCCCTGAAGTGTTTTATTTCACGACAGAAAAAGAAGGCGTCACCGTTGAAGTGGCCATGCAGTGGAATGACTCTTACCAAGAGAATATTTTCTGTTATACCAATAATATTCCTCAACGTGATGGCGGTTCACATTTAGCTGGTTTTAGAGGCGGGCTAACGCGTACGATTAATCAATATATTGAATCGAACGGTTTAGCGAAAAAAGAAAAAGTAGGCACAACAGGCGATGATGCCCGCGAAGGACTCACAGCGGTTTTATCGGTTAAAGTACCTGATCCAAAATTTTCCTCACAAACTAAAGATAAGCTGGTTTCTTCTGAAGTAAAACCTTTAGTTGAATCAGCGATGAATGAAAAATTCAATGACTTTTTACAAGAAACGCCAGGTGTTGCTAAAGCGATTGTTAATAAAATCATCGAAGCAGCGCGAGCCAGAGATGCCGCGCGTAAAGCACGCGAATTAACGCGCCGCAAAACGACGCTAGATATTGCTGGTCTGCCGGGTAAGTTAGCTGATTGCCAAGAAAAAGATCCCGCGCTTTCAGAAATATTTATTGTCGAAGGGGACTCAGCCGGCGGTTCTGCCAAGCAAGGTAGAGACCGGCGCACGCAAGCGATTTTGCCTTTAAAAGGGAAAATTCTCAATGTCGAGCGGGCGCGTTTTGATCGCATGATTTCATCTGAAGAAGTCGGTACACTGATTACAGCCTTAGGCTGTGGCATCGGTAAGGATGAATATAATCCAGAAAAATTACGTTACCACCGCATTATTATCATGACCGATGCGGATGTTGATGGCTCACATATCAGAACTTTATTGCTTACTTTCTTCTATCGCCAAATGCCAGAGCTGATTGATCGTGGTCATATTTATATTGCGCAGCCGCCTTTGTATAAAGTGAAAAAAGGCAAACAAGAGCGTTATGTAAAAGATGATGCCGAGTTAAATGCTTATTTAATTCAACTGGCCTTAGAAAAAACGCAATTAATTAGTCATCCAGAAACACCGGAAATTAAAGGCCTTGGTTTAGAAACTCTGGCTAATGAATTATTGGCTGTAGAAAGTATTATTAGCCGGATGGGGCGACGTTACGATACTGACTTTTTACAAATGCTGACGCATGTATCGCCTTTGACTAAAGACGCGCAAAAAGACTTAGGTCAATTAACGCAATGGTTTAGTGTGTTAGAACAGCGCTTAAATGCAGCGGCCGAAGCAAGCTATAAACTTGAATTAGCTTATCGTAATGAGCAAGACTATACCTTGACCATTCATAAGAAAACCCATGGCGTGGAAAAAATCGTTATTCTGGAAGCGATCTTTTTTAACAGTAATGATTATAGAAAAATCGCTACTTATACAGAAAACACGCTTGATTTATTTAGCGATGCATCCTATATGCAAATGGGTGAGCGCAAGCAAGCAGTCAGTAATTTTAAAGATGCGTTTGATTGGATGATGCGTGAAATTAAAAAAGGTCAGCATATTCAGCGTTATAAAGGTTTAGGGGAAATGAACCCTGAGCAATTATTTGAAACGACTTTAGATGTTAATGCGCGGGTATTGCTGCAAGTGACCGTTGCCGATGCAATTGCGGCTGATGAAGTCTTTACCACACTCATGGGCGACGTGGTCGAACCGCGCCGTGACTTTATTGTTAAAAATGCGTTAGAGGTGTCTAATTTAGACGTTTAAAGGATAAATTATCGCCTAGAGGTTTTAGCCTAAGTTTTGTTATCATAGGGTGAATTGACCATGCGTTAATTCACCCTTTTTTATGCCCAATAAAAACTAAAAAATTATGTTAACTTTTCCCCTTATAGACCCTGTAGCACTTAGCCTTGGCCCGATTAAAGTTCATTGGTACGGCCTTATGTATTTAATTGGTATCGCGGGAGCGTGGTACTTACTAAGTAAGCGAGTCAATAAACCTAACTCCCCTATTCGCGGTGAAGCATTAGAGGATTTAATTTTTTATGCCGCAATGGGGATTATTTTAGGTGGGCGTTTTGGCTATGTGCTTTTTTATAATTTTGACAACTTTTTAGCTGATCCCGTTATGCTATTTAAAGTATGGCAAGGCGGCATGTCATTTCATGGCGGCCTATTAGGCGTGATCGTCGCGATGTGGATCTTTGCTAGAAAGCAAAAATGCACGCTGTTGGCATTAACTGATTTTATCGCGCCCGTTGTTCCTGTCGGCTTGTTTGCTGGGCGAATCGGCAACTTTATTAATGCCGAATTATGGGGCAAACCTACTGACGTTTATTGGGCTTTTGTGTTTCCTGGCGGCGGTCCTTTACCTCGGCATCCATCGCAATTATATGAGGCCGCTTTAGAAGGTCTGGTGCTATTTTTGATTTTATGGTTTTACTCCAGCAAACCAAGGCCCGTGATGGCGGTCTCGGGGCTGTTTGCCTTGTTTTATGGGCTATTTCGCTTTATCGTCGAATTTTACCGCGTACCAGATGAACACTTAGGTTATTTAGCATTAGATTGGTTAACTATGGGGCAGATTTTATCTACGCCATTGATTGCGATTGGCATAATTTTGCTGGGTTTAGCCTATCGACAAAAATCTACCCGCTAGTTAAATAGCAAGGTAAAGCGATTTAACTCCAGAGTAAAATTCATTTACTTAAGAATATTTATCTCCCTAAGTGAAAACATACACACCATAGACTAATGAAACAATATCTTGAATTACTAGAAGAAACGCTGACTACCGGTTGTTTGAAGGGTGACCGGACGGGTACCGGGACTAAATCACTTTTCGGACGTCAGATCCGCTTTAATTTACAAGCAGGACTGCCCTTAGTGACCACTAAACGCCTGCATACTAAATCGATTATTCATGAGCTGCTTTGGTTTTTAAAAGGCGATACCAATATAAAATACCTCAATGATCATGGTGTGAGCATTTGGAATGAATGGGCAACTGAAACAGGTGAATTAGGACCCGTGTATGGCGCGCAATGGCGAAATTGGCAAGGGTTGCAGGGCGAAAGTTATGATCAAGTGAGTGCTTTAATTGCCGGCATTAAAAACAATCCTAATAGTCGTCGACATATTATCAGCGGCTGGAATGTTGCAGATCTGCCCGATGAAAGTAAATCGCCACAAGAAAATGTGGTCAATGGCAAAATGGCCCTGCCCCCCTGTCATTTGCTTTATCAATGGTATGTGGCTGATGGCAAACTAAGCGGATCTTTATATATACGTAGTAATGATCTGTTTTTAGGGAATCCTTATAACACTTGTAGTCTGGCTATTTTTACCCATATGATTGCGCAACAATGTGAGTTAGAGGTGGGCGAGATTATTATTTCAATTGGCGATTGTCATTTGTATAGCAATCATTTTGAGCAAGCGAAAATTCAATTACAACGTGAACCTAAAGCATTGCCGCAACTAATTATCAAACGTAAGCCCGACAGTATTTTTGAGTATCGTTTTGAGGATTTTGACATTGTCGGTTATGACCCACATCCACCTATTTCCGCGCCCATTGCGGTGTAAAAGGGAGAGTAAAAGACTAGGGTTAGGTCTTTGGTAGCCTTATAGACTGTGGCTATGAGCAGAGCTATTAGAATCGAATTTTCAAGCGGGTTATATCATCCGACTTTCCGTGCTGGCCGTCGTGTATGTCAGTTTTCATCTCTGGCAATACTACGCGGCAAAGTTTTCGGTGCTTTGATACGCAATTGTTTATTAATATTCATGCGGCCAAAGACCACTTCAATATCTTTGATAATCACACCGAATTCTTTAGCTAAAAAACGCACCATATGATCTGTCGCCTTGCCAGCCACAGGATTAGCCGTCACACTAATCTTCAATTGCTTGCCTTTAGGTTTCCCGATGATATCGCGTTTAGCGCTAGGCGTGCCTAAAACATTCAGGACTAAAACATCGCCATCCCAAGCGTAAAAAGATTTCATAGTTTTGCTGTCGAAAGGGGGACTTTCTGCCTCTTGTTGTACTACCGTTTTTTTCTTTTTAGCCATTGAATCCATTTTTTCATTTGCTGAGTTAAAGAGCGCACATATAATAACTTAGACAATGCTGACATTGCCATTATCTATTTTTTCATTAAGCTCAGTAATGCCTTAACTAGCGTTTCCGGTGTCGGTGGACAGCCTTGAATAACAACGTCAACCGGAATAACATTGGCAACAGCGCCACAACTGGCATAAGAAATACCAAATTCACCACCACAAGCGGCACAGTCACCTACCGCGATTACCCATTTAGGATTCGGCGTGGCTTCATAAGTACGCAGTAATGCGGTTTGCATGTGCCTTGAAACTGGCCCTGTGACTAATAACACGTCGGCATGTCGCGGTGATGCGACAAAATGAATCCCGAAACGTTCGACATCATACAACGGATTATTTAAGGCATGAATTTCTAATTCACAGCCATTACAAGAACCTGCGTCAACCGCACGGAGCGCAATACTACCCGAGAAAGATTTATCTACGCGACGCTTTACTTCTATACCCAGGGCTTCTAATTCAGAAGCATCAGGACGTTTTATCGTTTCAGTAATAATGCCGGTTTTTAACGTTTTAGCAAAAAGTCTTAACATTGTGATGTCCTATAGATCATTTCCAGAATAAGAAGGATTGACTGATTTATTACATACCGGAAAATCTGGCACGATATTATTCAGGAGGATTTTTTCCAGAGCCAGAAAACTAAAATGACTGGGGTCTCGCGCATAAAAGCGACTGATTTTATTATCACTTGTAAAGCGGACATAAGTAACAATCTCACCTCGCCAGCCTTCGATCATAGCCAATCCTTCAGCGTATTCCCCGGGCATATGCCAGGCCGTGACTAATTCACCTTCAGGTAATTGCGCTAACATTTGTGTTAATAATTTAATCGAGGCAAACACGTCTTTGGCGCGAATCCAGACGCGAGAAGCTACATCCCCCTGCTCTTCTACAGCAACTTTAACAATTAACTGATCATAAGGCGCATAAGGTACATCGCGGCGTACATCAAAATCCTGGCCACTGGCTCTGCCGACATAGCCCAATACCCCGTAAGTGGCGGCCGTACTGGGTGATAAATAGCCTGAAGTAAATAAACGATCCTCTAAAGAAGAATTCAAATCTAAGGCAGGAATTATCTCATCCAGTTCCTTGCGCAAACCTTTTAGTTCTTGACTTAGCAAAGCGCAATCTTCTGCTGACACATCCACTGTTACTCCTCCTGGAACAAGCCTATCCATTAATAGCCGATGCCCAAAAACCTTAGCCGAAGTACGCTGCCACTGCTCGCGCAAACGACTAAATTGCATGTGTGCAAAAGCAAAGCCGACATCGTTACAAATTGCACCTATATCACCGAGGTGATTAGCAATACGTTCACGCTCAGATAAAATCCCGCGGATGAACGCTGCCCGCTCTGAAATAGCAATGCCAGCGGCTTGCTCCATCGCGCGACAAGCCGCCCAACTGTGCGCCACCGTGCTATCACCGGAAATACGCCCTGCCAAACGCACCAAGGCCAAAGGCGTTCGGCCTTCAGCGAGTTTTTCTATGCCTTTGTGCACATAGGCAAGTCGCTCTTCTAAGTTTAAAATAGTTTCACCGACCGCTTGAAAACGAAAATGACCCGGCTCAATAATTCCCGCATGTACTGGGCCTACGGGGATCTCGTAGACACCAGCGCCTCTGGCTTTAACAAACTGATAATCGATATTTGGTGGCGTAAGTGCTTCTGGTGTTCCTTGTAAAGGGAAATCCTTGCGTAAAGGATAAGTATGCTTTTTCCAAGCACAATGCCGTGTCCACTTCCTAGGATCTGGATGATCAATAAAATGAATACCGAACATATCCTGCGTATGTCGCTCACTACGACTGGCGGCTGGATAGATTGTTGCTTGTGAGGGCAATTCTGGTTGCTCCGTATTTAATTCAGTACGTAACCATAAATACCCGTGTTGCCGCGCAAAACAAGCATTAACGACAAAAGCATCCGTTCCTTGCTCCGCCCAACCAGCTGCCCAGCGTAACTGATGCTGTTGAGCAATCGCTGCAAAACGTAACCACTCATCAGCCTCAATCGTCCATCGCGTTAAATGATTAGCAACAGCGCCATCAACTTGAATCGCTTCAGCTTCAAGCGCTAATTGTAAGTCAAGCTGCCAATGAGAATGGATTTCACTCATAACGGTGCGCTCCCTGAAATTAAAATAGTTGCTTGAGTAAACCAATTAGCTAGAAAATCTGGCATCGCAAGACCCAGCCATAAAACGATGGCTAAATGAATCATCACCGGCCATAAATTAGCCTGAACCGCTCGCTGTCCTTCGGGCTTTTCACCATAAACCATCGGCTGGATATTTCTAAACAAACCAGCACAAGCAATACCAATGCCTAATAAGAGAAAAGGTGTCAGCCACGGATAACTTTGCATCGTCGCCAGTAACACTAAAAATTCACTAGCAAACACACCAAACGGCGGAAAACCAGCAATGGCTAAGGTACCGATAGCCCACCTGAGGTTGAGTTTTAATTAAGCCACGAATTTTTTCAATACTTTGTGTGCCGGATATTTGTGCTGCATGCCCAACGGTTACGAAAATAGCGGACTTGGTTAAAGAATGCACCGTCATATGCAATAAAGCCGCAAAAGTAGCAAACGGAGTACCGATACCAAAAGCAAAGGTCATTAAGCCCATATGTTCAATCGAAGAATAACTGAACAGCCGTTTAATATCTTTTTGCCGATGCAGGAAGAAGGCCGCGACCAGAAAGGACAGCAAGCCAAAGCCCATCATTAAATAACCGGCAATATGACTGTCGGTTGCGCCATCGACCAGCATTTTATTACGTATGACGGCATACAAAGCATCGTTCAATAATAAACCAGATAAAACGGCGGACATCGGTGTCGGGCCTTCTGAATGCGCATCCGGCAACCAGTTATGCAAAGGCACTAGACCAATTTTCGTGCCATAACCTATCAGCATAAAAACAAAAGCGATTTCTAAAATATCAGGATTTAAGAGCTTGGCATTTTCATATAACACCGACCAAGTCAAAGCATTGTCAACATCACTAATTTGTGTCGCTGCGTAATACAATAGAATCGTACCGAATAATGCCTGAGCAATCCCGACACCACAAAGAATGAAATATTTCCACGCCGCTTCAATAGATTCCGGCGTGCGATATAAGCTAACTAACAACACAGTAGCCAAGGTTGCCGCCTCCATCGCGACCCACATAATGCCCATATTATTGGTAGTCAGTACCAGATACATGGCAAACATAAAGCCCTGATACATCGAGTAATACAGCCTTAATCGATTGACGGTTAATTTACCTATTTCTTGTTCATGCGCCATATAAGGTGCTGAAAAAATAGACGTGGTAAAGCCGACAAAAGCGGTTAAGACAATTAAATAAACATTAAAGGAATCAACAATAAAATAATCACCGCTCGATATCAGCGTGCCCGAGTTAAAAATATTAACTGCGAGCCATAAAGACAAGAACAAAGTCAGGCCATTAAAACGGATGTTTTGCTTGCCCACATCGTCCTTATGCCCAAGCAGTGCAAAATAAACAATACCAAGCAACGGTAATAACAATAACAAATAGGCTGGAATCATTGATCTACCTCATTTAAACGGTTCATCTTGTCCACATCTAAGGAATCAATACTGCGACTGATATGTAGAAAGAAAATACCAAACAATACGGCTGCCACTAGTACATCAAAAGCAACGCCTAATTCCACTACCATTGGCATCCCGTTAGTCGAGACCGTCGCCGCAAAAAACAAGCCATTTTCAATCGACATAAAGCCCACCACATGAGCAATCGCCTGATGATGCGAAATCATCAGCAACATGCCTAACAAAATCACAGCGAGGCTCAAAGACAGTGCATTCAATAAAATCACTGATGAGTTTTGCATGATCGGATGCAATACGTAATAACTGAACACCACCAGACTGGCGCCGCCCATCATAATGGCTGTTTTATTATTTAATGCTTCAATATCACGATGCATATTGAGTTTTAAAATATGTCGTCTGAGCATCCAAGGGATAAATAACACTTTCAATGCCAAAGTAATAGCCGCAGAAATATATAAATGCGGGTTATCAAAACTATAGGCCGCGATAGCGGTGGCCGAGACCAACATAAAGCCCTGTAGCGCAAAGACAAACACCAGGCGCAACAAGCGACCTTGAGCTAGCATGATAAAGGAAGTCAAAGTCACTAAAGCTGCTAATGACAAAATAACTTGTGCATAATGATCTAGATTTTCAATGTCCATTAGCGTGCTGCCTCGAGAATAATATGACTGAGTATGCCGAGTAAGCCTAACAGGTAAGCAAAACTCAAAAATTCTTGCACGCGAAACAAGCGCATCTTTGCCAATAGAGTCTCAGATATAGCCAGTATTATTGCCAATATGGCCAGCTTTCCGATAATTGCTAATAGCCCATAAGCCAAAGCCGAGAGTGACAAGGTTTGTGCAATACCCCAAGGAAAGAAAATATTGGCAATCAATACACCATAAAGCATTAGCTTTAACTGGCTAGCCCATTCGATCGGAGCCAAATGACGGCCACTGTATTCCAGGATCATTGCTTCATGAATCATGGTTAATTCTAGATGCGTTGCTGGATTATCCACGGGGATACGGCCTGTTTCTGCGACGGCCACCAGTATCAATGCAAACAAAGCAAAAATAAAAGAAGGTCTTAATTCCAATCCTGCCACCAATACATGCTCAATAGCCAAAGATAAGTTAGTGGTTGACGCGGTCATGGTCAAAGTAAAAACCGCCATTAACATCGCCGGTTCTGCGATGCTAGAAATCGTCATTTCCCGTGAAGATCCCATGCCCCCAAATGCGGTACCGACATCTAAACCAGCCAACGCCAGAAAAAATCGAGCAAAGGCTAAAAAACCAACCAAGACAATCACATCTGAACTTGCTGCCGTCGGTAAATCTACGGCAATCAAGGGGATCGCGGTAATGGCTATAAGCGTTGCAGAAAAAATAATGTATGGGGCAATGATAAATAACCAAGAAGC
>JACUUF010000128.1 GCA_014859465.1 Methyloprofundus sp. | reverse complement strand
ACTGCCATCTAGCAGGTAGCAGCCCTGAAACAACATAATAAATTTAACACCTACTAGCAACAGTCGGTGTGCTTGTTTGTTGGTGGCTTTGACGATCACTTAACACCCCGGTCATTGAACGTAATTGGGAATACATCTCTTGGCGCCATATCTTGTTCTGGGTACGGGGATGGGATCTTCCCGAGGATGTTTCCATTTTGGTCGCGGACGGTTAAGTCCGTTTTGTTTAAATGCAGGGAGGCGTGACTAAGCACCTCCATTGCGATATTAGATAAATTCTCTTTATCAAAAGCAAAAAGGCGATCCCCACGGAGCACCACACCTTGTACGATTTTGTAAGCTGCATACACAGCCACTTTTTCCGCGTCGGTTAATGCATCGTATTTCTCTGCCCCTACCATGAACTCCACTTCGCTTGAGAATGGGGTTATAAGTCCAACAGTCATAGTAACACCTCATAAATGGTTGATATTGCTGCAAATCCTGTAATTATACAGGCCACGATGATTAAATCTTTTACCACTGTATCTGCTCCAGCTTAAGTAGAAGATTTGCCAGATCCTCGTCATTAACCTCGTAGGCGATGGCGAGGCTTGTGCTGCTCTGTACCGTTGCCAGCTGCTCAGGGGTGGCTGTACCGTTGTCAACAGCACGCTGTGCTTCGTGCCATCCTGGAGGGTAGTAAGTGCAGCCAAGCATGTCGTATTGCTCATATGTACTAATTGCCAGAGAAATAGTACCAAGTCCCTCCCGGCCTATACGTTGCGCTTCTGCATAAATTTTGTTGATCATGGTTATTGCTCCGCTGTTGATGTTCTAACTATAGCCCTGGTGGCAAGCGGGTACTGTAAAGTTTTGTTTTGGTTTTGTAACGGCGCTTAACGCGCGCAAATAAGCGCGGAAATGAGCGCCTGCTGGGTTGCGTCTTTTGACTTGATAACCGTCATAACCCTTTCGTCGATCGTGCCATCTGCGACAATGTGGACGATCCTAACGGGCTTTGTCTGCCCTTGCCTGTGCAACCTACCGTTAAACTGCTGGTACAGCTCAAGCGACCAGTTAAGGCCAAACCAGATAACCACTGCGCCCCCCGACTGTAGGTTTAGCCCATGGGCTGCAGAAGCTGGATGGGCAAACAACATTTTAGTTTTGCCTGCGTTCCAATCGTCGATTGTCGTTTGCTCTTTATCCAACACCACCGCGTCGGGAAACGCAGACGTTAGTCTTGCCAAGTCGCTTTTGTAGTTATACGCAATTAGCAGATTTTCCTCTGGATGCGATTCGACTAGCTCTTTAAGGGCATCTAGCTTCGAGTCGTGTATGTTTGACCAGTTACCCGACTCATCGGTATAGATTGCACCGTTCGCCATTTGCAGCAACTTGTTAGCTAATACAGCAGCGCTCATTGCTTCGATTTCCGTGCCATCCGCCAGCTCGGTAAACAGTTGAGCCTCGAAGTCTTTGTAGGTCTTGAGCGCCTTGGCAGGCAGGCTGACAGATTCGGTCAGGTCGATGCGCTCAGGCAAAGTTAAATAGTCCACTGCGGTCATGCTTAGGCATTTGTCGCTAATCAGCTGGTGTATCTTTTCGGGTGCCCCCACACGGGGTGTCAAGTTGTAACCCATATAGTCCGACTCAAAAAACCTCTGCTTAAACCCTGTTATTGTTCGACCCAAGCGCTCACCAAAATCAACCAGGTAGAGCTGTGCCCAAAGGTCTAGCAGGCTGTTGGGGCTGGGGGTACCTGTCAACAACCACAAGTACTCTGTATCAGGCAAAACGCGCTTGAGGGCTTTAAATCGCTGGCTAGATGCGTTTTTAAAACTGCTGCTTTCGTCAACAATGACGCAATCAAAAGGCCAGCGTTTGCCGTAGTGCTTGACCAACCATGGGACATTTTCACGGTTGATCGTGTAAATGTCGGCGGGGGTGAGCAATGCAGCAATTCGGCTCTTTTCTGATCCGGTGCAGACAGACACTTTTAGGTGTTTCAGGTGTTGCCATTGTGTGCATTCTTGCGCCCATACCGAGTTTGCAACCCTGAGTGGTGCGATAACTAGCACCTTGGAAACTGCAAAACCATCTAGCAGGTCGCTGGCAGTTGTAAGGCTGGTGGTTGTTTTACCCAAACCCATGTCAAGAAACAACGCACAGCGCTTCTTGGCTTTGATAAAACTAATCGCCCGATTTTGGTAGTCGTGCAGGTTATCCCGAGAAAGCATCCGCGTCGCCCTTATTGTCAATTACGCGGACATCGCACCCAAGGGAGCGACGGCGCTGGTGGTCTTTTAGTTGTTTTTCCGTTGGCTTTTTGCCGGGGGCTTTCAGCTCAACAAAAATGACTTTGCCGCCCGGTAGTGTTACCAAACGATCCGGCACTGATCTACGACCAGGGCTTGTGAACTTTTCGCAAGTCCCCCCCAAGAGCTTAACCCGCTTAACAAGCGCGTTTTCGACATCACGCTCTAACATACCCCACCTCGCAAAGTAGTTTTTCCGCAGCGACGATATAGCGTGGGTAATCAATATCATTGGGGAAGCTGCCGGGCAAATCCATCAGTGGCCTGGCGCCTGCTGACTTGGGTACCATGTTGTTGTTTTTAAGATAGCGGATTGGTTCAGCCTCTGGAACAGACGTTGAGTAGTAAAAGCGGACGGCTTTACCTAACTCTTGATCTTGCCATACTGCCCCACCGGTGACATTGCGGATGGTCACAAAGTCGCGGATGTCGTTGCAGTCTTTTATTGTCTTCTCAACAGGCACACCGCTAGCTATTGCCTCTGCGACAGCTTTGTAAACGATCTGCCCGTCTGGGTTTTTCATTAACCCGCCAATAGCAAAGCATCCTTTGCCTTTAACGCTGCCGTCAGTCTTGATCGCAAGGTAGTTATTGACATCGCGGCTTGCAAGAGTCTTGTAGTCGGTGCGCTCAAGCTCATAACTGGTGTCAAGCATCCAGTCGAAGGCCTCCTCTTCCATCGTCTGTTCTTTTGACTTGTGGCAGAGGAACACCGCGCCGTCAGTGTTAGCACTAACGGCCTTTATGCCATGCGCTGCCATGCGCTCGATTAGCATTAACAGCGCCAGCTGCCCGGTCACTGTTGTTTGAATCAACAAATCTGGGGAATATAAAGCGCTGTACTTGCTACCCAGCTTCCCAAAGCTGCCATTGATTGCAATTTTTAGTGTGTTGGCTGTTGCCTTATCGCCTGACTTCTTAGCGGCAAGGCGGCGGGAAACAATTGAGCCGTAGACCTTTAAAAATGACTCGCCAAGGTGTGCAGGTGCGAGACGCTGCTGCAAAATGATGGACGGGTAATAGCTGGCAACGTCTTGTTCAAACAGCAAATAATCATCAGTAGCGTTTACCAGTTGCGACTTTTCGCAGGAGTGCAAACCGCCGATGCCCATTTGATAAAAAGCACCATCGAACTCTATCTTTTCAGCTTTCAACCATTCGGGCATGTTCACAGAACCGTTATCCGAAAGGGTGAAGCGAGTCTTTAGGATTTTCTCAAAGATTGCCTGTAAGGTGGGTGTCCGGAAACTAATCACCCCAGGGTCTTTATAGCGGAAGCTGTAGCCGTTGGGCAGTGTTGGTGTTTTGTATTTAAGGCCGGTTGCTGAACGCAGCTCGGACAAGATGACAGTCTCAGCAATCTGAGCGTCCGACTTTGACCTCAAATCCATGCCGTATTCTGCCGACATGGTTTCGCGCAAGGCGATGTCTTTGCTCAAGGCTTGGAGTAACAGATCGGTGTTTTTAACATCGTTGGCGCAGTAATGCCGCAGCACTTGCCGCTGTTCGGGTGATATGCTGGCATTGTGCTGTATGGGGAGGTCTTGCATTTTGGCAGCGTGTAACCTGCCTGCATATATTTTGAGGCTGGATTGACCTGGTGCGACATTGATTAAGTCGATGTGATCCCATTCTCTGGGGACATCCAAGCCTTCACTGCGCAATTTCATCCAACCAGGTTCGTTTCCTTTTATCAGTCGATCAGACAGGGCTTTGAGTTGTGCACAGTTGTAACCTGAGCAGGCGGCAACAATCATCGGCAGGTCATACTCATTAGAGTTAAAGCCAACGGTTAAGCGCTTGCACAGTACAGAAAGCAGACCTTTAACGTCTAGGTCTTTACCTCGGTAGGTTTCTTTTTCTAGGTGTTTGCCGGTGCTAGGTTGGTAGAGGTTGACTAAAAAATAATCAATGTAACACTCGACATCAAGGACAATGTAATCTGGGGTCATAAGGGGTAGCCTTATATCAAAAAAGCCGCCCGAAGGCGGCAATGGGGGATGACATTAAAACTCGTCGAACTCATCAAACTCGTCAGCGTCAATGCCGCCTGAGCCGAACGGCTCGCCATCTGAGTGGAACTGTATACCATCTAGTTGGGCATTGATGCGTTTTCCAAACTGGTTGTTCTGTGGCCAAAGGCTGCAGATCATGTTCACAAAACATCCTGCGTAAATCTTGTTGTCTTCCTCCGTGACCGCCGACTTATCGCGGTCAATCACCAGGGGGCGTTTCTTGGTTGAGGCTTTGAGGGTCATCTTGCCTTCATACTCTGGACGACCTTCAAGGTCTCCATCTTTAAGGCAGATTTTGTCAGCAGCAATTTTGCCTTTGAGTTCTGACTTCATCAGACCGTCAATTTTAGCCTGGATGTCGGCCAACACATCGGCGTGTTCAGCCTTATCAAAGATAAAAGTCGCTTCGTACTTGCCTGTGTCCTGCTCCCCAAACTTGGCGGTTTTAAACAGGCTTGGGAATGACAGACGTACATTTTGTGCTTTGATTTTCATATTTCACCTTTATCGTTTTGGTTTTGGTTTTGGTTTTGGTTTTGCGTTATCGCGCGTTAAGTATAACTTAACGACTTTGTAGATTACAAGCACTTAATCAAAATCATCAGCACTTATCTGCACTGATTCGCGAGGGTCATCTTCACGAGCTAAAACTGGTTTGCCCTTGGGTTTAAAAATCAGGTCTTTTATCTCAGCAGCTTTAACTTTACCGAGGGCTTTTTCAGCCTTGGCCGGGCTCAATAGCTTTTTCTCAAACGCGGCTTCATCTAACAGGCTTTGCAGCTTTTCTGCCGCTGCCTTTTCATCCTGCCATGCTCTGACTGCCCGACCTTCAACCAGCTTGTACCCCTGGAAACCTTTCCCACTGCTGACTCGTTCTGATATGTGTGCCTCGACTGCATTCAGCCATCCGATAACCAGTTGCTTGCTGTCGAGGGCTTTGCGCATTTGCGCGTCAGTTAAGTTTGAGACTTCTGGTAAGTCGAGATTGTCAAAGTCGGACAAAATGACTTCTTGGGTTTTCTTGAGTAACGCAGGGCAAGTCGCTTTGGCTTTGCAGAAAAGACACTGTTTTTCACCTGGCACCCTTTCAGCATCAGGCTGTAAACAGTCTTCTGCTTTTTGGCTTACCCATTCACCCCATTTGAGCAGATCGGCTAGGCTTAACTCCCATTCGCTTATGTGGTCTTTGCGCGGTTGCACAATAACGATTTTGATACGTTTAATCTCTTGCAAGTCCCCAAAGTCAGAATAAGCACCCAAAGCATAAAGCATGCCCTGGCTGTTCTTTTCTGCGTGGACGGTTACACCTTTGCCGTATTTAAGATCAATGCATGTCATCAGGTCGCCATGGATGCAGATGGCATCGGAAGTTCCAAAGCCTTCCGGCACCCATGCAGAGTAGTCGACCTGCTGCTCATGCATCTGGAAGCCGCCAACGGATTGCACGTAGTCCACATACTCCTGGACATAACCCGCCATTTCTTGGGTAACGGTAAAGGCGTTGTTTTCAATCAGAGGTTGCCCTATCCATTCAAAGCATGACCCGCCGTTAATCAACACAAGCTCGGCCAGCTCGTGTGCGCAAGTGCCTTCTTGTGCGTATGATCTGTTTTGCTCTTTGATGCCGGCCTCAGCCTTGACACTACCTGGGCAATTGATCCAGCGGTCGGAGCCGCTGGCGGACAGTTTGGCGTGGGAAGCCATTAGATCGCCTCCAGGCGGGCTTTAAGCTCTGGGAGCTTATCGACAGCAACGTCCTTAACCAGCGACGCCCCAAACTCGGCGATTGCCTCTTTTACCTTTGCTTTTTTAGCACGGTCTTTGCGGACGATGGTCATACAAAGAGTTTGCACCGCGTCCGCAGTGACAGCCTCCTCAGATTCGTTTTGTTCCGGCGCGTCTGGTGCTGGGAATGCCGGTGCGTCTTTGTCTTCAGCATTCGGCCATTCTGCCTTGACGGGCTCAATCGGCATAGCTGGCGCTTGCCCGTTATGCCCCATCGCATAAATTAAAACCCGGATTGTCTCCCGGAGGAGTGCAACTTCTTCTTTAAGTCCTTTGATTTCAGATTCTAACATTTTGGTTTCCTCATCGTTTTGTGTTAATGTCAGCTTAACATATACCAACCAGTGGGGGAAATCAA
Organism: Methyloprofundus sp.; assembly: GCA_014859465.1. Classification (GTDB taxonomy): domain Bacteria; phylum Pseudomonadota; class Gammaproteobacteria; order Methylococcales; family Methylomonadaceae; genus Methyloprofundus. The sequence goes on along the minus strand of JACUUF010000128.1, from coordinate 3,139 downwards.
ATGTTAGACGCGGTAATTAAACACTTCGGCTCCCAGGCGGAGCTTGCTAGGCGGTTGGGTGTCGACCGCGCTGCAGTCAATCAATGGATGCAGACCGGCTTGCCTGCAAGACGTGCGGTTGAGATTGAGAAGCTGACAAACGGGCAGTTCCGGGCAGTCGACTTGGTGCGGGGGTATGCTGATGATGAACAAAATCTATAAGGTCGCTGTTGGGTCTGACAAGAACATGGGGGAGGTGGCCAATAAGGAGGTTAGCTGGCAAAAGCTGACTGAGGTTTTTACCAACCACAAGCAGAGTGACAACAAAGGAGGGCAGTTTTTTGTGGGCGGTCATTTCCGCGAGGGCATTCGGAAAGAAGAGAATTTGACATGCCGTAGCGTTTTAACAATCGACATTGACAACACTGGGCTAACGATTGATCAAGTAGAGGCCGCGCTAGTACTGGGTATTGATTACGCCTTTATCGCGCACACGACATTCAGCCATGTGCCAGACAATGCCCGGGTGCGGGTGCTCATACCTTTATCTGCCGAAGTGCCGCCGGGGCAATATGAGCAGATCAGCCGCGACTTTGCTAACAACCTCGATGGCTTAAACATTGACAGTTGTACATTCAAAGCTAACCAATTTATGTGGCTACCTCAGCACCCCGCAGGGGCTGAACATTGGTCAATGGTGCAGGATGGCGAACCCTACGAAGTACCATTACATGTCAGCCTTGTGAAGGAGGAAGAGCCGCAAGACCTAGAACTGATGGCCGAGCATGAGCCTTTAGATTTAACGCTTGAGGAGATCAAGGGGTATTTGGATGCGTACAGCCCTGAGGGGCTTGATTATGACGACTGGATGCGGACAGGAGCAGCGTTAAACCATCAGTTCCAAGGGTCGCAGCAGGGCTATGAGTTGTGGCTGGAATGGTCGAAGCGCAGCAGCAAACACGACCCCCGGCAGATGCCAATGAAGTACAAGAGTTTTGGCCGCAAGAGCAAAGAAAAGCTCGTTAAGTTTTCAAGCGTGATCTTTGCAATTAACAATGCGGGGGTAACACTTGCTAATGTCAGATCCGCCAGCGGCAAGGTTTTTGATGGTGAGATTGATGACTCAGACAATGAGCAGATTGGCAGCGTGTTTGACCAGTTGTTGGCAGAAGCGTCTAAGGTGGCCACGATGGAGGAATATGACGCTTATAAGAAAAAGGTGAAGTGTTATAACGAGATCCTGCTGCCTAGTGATTACAGAGCAATGATCGCAGCAGAGCTAGCGAACGGGATCGGTAAAGACATGCGCATTACCAGGAGCGACATAAAACGCGCACTGGTGCCCAGCCGGACAGAGCGGAAGGTCGAAAAGAAATGTGACAAACTGCCAAGCTATTTGGCTGACTGGGTGTATGTGGAGATGACTTGCGAGTTTGTCAACACTCGTCTTGGTTATGCGATCAAGCGCGAAGCCTTTAACGCGAAGTTTGACCGGATGCCTGAAGTGGTGATGAGTGAAAAGAGCGCGGCAGCCTTTGCGCTTAACGACTGTCATCTGACCACGGTAGTTGATAAGGTTTTCTGGCCTGGTGCAGAACTGTATTTTGAGACAGACGGCAAGCTGATGGTTAATGACTACCGGCATTCGGGTGTTCCCCCAGCGGATGTAATCACGGCAGATGGGCAAAAGGCCATTCAGATGGTTTTGGATCATGTTGCGTTTACTATTGAGGATGCGCGGGAACAGCGCATATTGCTCGATTGGCTGGCATATGTGGTGCAGCACCCAGGCAAGCGGGTGAATTGGGCATTGCTGTTGCAAGGCGCTCAAGGTGTTGGCAAAAGCTACTTTGTGGAGCTTTTGCAGCACGTAATGGGTGATTTAGTGCGTAACCTCGACCCGACAGCTATTGCAGGCCGTTTCACCGGTTGGGCGCATGGATCGTTGGTCACTGCGGTCGAAGAGATCCGCATTAATGGTACAAATCGCTATGAAGTGCTGGATCGGATGAAGCCATTTATCACTAACCGAACTGTCCAAATTGAAGAAAAAGGACGGGACCACCGGACGGTCCCAAACTTCACCAGCTATTTCTTGCTAACAAATCACAGGGACGCTATCCCACTCAGTGCTGGTGACAGGCGGTATTGTGTGCTTTTTAGCCGCGTGCAGAGCGAAGAGCAGCTGTATAAGGAAAAGGGAGGTGCTAAGGGTGCTGCGGCTTATTTTGATGAGCTATTTAGTGCGACGCTGGAACACGCGCCTGCTATAGCGAGGTGGCTGTTGGATTATAAAATTAGCGCCGATTTTGACCCAAAGGGGCGCGCTCCTGAAACGAAAGCAAGGGAGTTTATGCAGCAGGTTAGCGTGTCCCCAGAGAGGTCAGTTGTGGAAGATTGTATTGCCGGTAATGAGTGCGCTGTTATCAATTCCGAGGTCGTTGACATAACATGGCTAAATGGCCTTGCTGGCGCAGACGGCACCGAATTGCCGAAAACTAGGGCACTATCGGCCGTGCTTTTAGAGATGGGTTATTCACCAATCGATGGGCGCAGAGTCAAGATAAAAAAGACAAATGCTTACCACTATGTCTGGACAAAGGGCGATTCTGGAATGGCAAAAGCTGCGGTAACAGCTTTCCACGATGGCGACAATGAGCCGCCGTTTTGACCTTAAAACTTATCGCACCCCAAAAAAAAGAGGCTGAAAAGGCCTCTTTTTTTGGGGTGCGATAAGTTGCTCCATTACGCCCTATTACGCCCTAAAAAATTGATGGGAAAAGTTATCACTTGTGAGGGATTCGTGTTTGATCGGATTTAGGGCGCAATAGTGCGCAAAAAGGGCGCAATAAGGGCGCAATAATTTTGGCATTGCGCCCCAACTTTTTTCACTCTAACTTATTGTTTTTTATATATTTATTATATTAGAAGGGTTTAATGTATCAATAACTATATAAAAACTAGATAGGGTTTGGAAAAATATTTTTTTAGAGTGAAAAAAAAATATTTTAGGTAAGCTGAGCTATACAAGAATTATTGCGCCTTTTGCGCCTTTGCGCCCCAACGAACCCAGCCGCCCTGGTGGTCACAAACGGTTACAAAAACACAACAGATTAACCGTCCCCCAGGCGCTATGATGTGATCATCAAAAACAACGGGG
>JACUUF010000127.1 GCA_014859465.1 Methyloprofundus sp. | reverse complement strand
TACCTTAGGGCTCCTACGGTAATTCTTTTCTAACCTGATGAATGCCTTGATGAATCACAATACCACTTTCACTTAATAAGCCGCGTATTTGATTACCTAAGGCGATGCGTTTATCCACATAGCCTTGGCGAATTTTGTGAATTAACTGTATATCCTGCTGTTCAGCCGTTTTGATAGGCACTACGCGCTTCTATTGCGATCAAGCTGGCCTGGTAAGTGGCAAAGAAGGCTAACATTTCTGCACGCTTCGGCGGTTAACCTATACATGTGAAAGATATTTTTTGCGATGTCTAAACCTATTCCGCTATTATTCATTTCGGACGCCTCTTTTTTCTTTGCCTATATCAGGTGGCATTATATGACCCCGGCAGAAGAGAGGAGTCCATATCATCATCCAAGCTAATCATGTTGGGCTATCTCTGGCGAACACCCGGTGGGTAAAGCCAAACCCCATCCTGTCGGATTTGTCCCTCTAGAGAAGGAGTAACTGAGGGCTATAACTCGTTGTACTTTGATTATAAAAAAGTTGATAGATATCTGTGCCCCAATAGTCAGCCCAAAAAATCAACAACTGCCTGGCAAAATGCTTCAGGTTGCTGCGCATGCACCCAATGCCCCGCCGCTGCAATGGTTTTGATCTGCGCATTAGGAAATAAAGCGTAAACAGCCGCCTCTTTTATGTAGTCAGACATTTCCCCGCCTAAGAATAATACATCATGAGTATCACTCCATAACCCTTCTACTTCTGGAAAAGTGATGATATTATCAGCCGTTTTAGCAAAAATAGCTAAATCAATACGCCACGTATATTTGCCTTCTTTAAGTACTAGATTTTGCAATAAAAACTGCCGAAAACTTGCCTCAGGAATCGGTCCAGAAAGTAAATCATCTGCCTGTTTACGATTCGTTAACTGCTCTAAAGGCAGCTCTTGTAAAGCACTAATCAAATTATCAAAGCTATGTTGATAACTCACTGGCGATATATCTACAATAACCTGCCGATTAATACGCTCGGGATGACGTAAAGCAAACCACATAAGCGCCTTACCGCCCATACTATGACCAATAAAATGAGCAGCTTCTAAATTATGCGTATCAAGAAATAACTCAATATCAGCTGCCATTTCAGGGTAGCTCATCTCTTCGGTATGTGGCGACTCGCCATGATTGCGCATATCTAAGACATAAACATGATAATACTCAGCTAGCTTTTTAGCTATTTGTCGCCAATTGCGTGAAGAAGCAAAAAAACCATGAATAATTAATAAAGCGGGTAATGAAGCTTGTCCATATTCCGCAAAATGCAAAGGAATTGCTTTACTCATACTTTTTCCCTGAAATAGTTGCAACAAACTGACGACTGCCGCCATGATTTCGGTGTTCACACAGATAGATACCTTGCCAAATGCCTAAATTTAATTTTCCTTGGCTAATTGGGATATTAAGACTAACACCTAAAATACTACTTTTTAAATGCGCTGGCATATCATCATCCCCCTCATAATCATGCTGATAATAAGGCGCTCTTTCTGGTACAAATTGATTAAAGTGGCTTTCAAAATCTAATCTAACAGTGGGGTCAGCATTTTCATTAATCGTCAGTGCAGCGGAAGTATGCTTAATAAATAAATTAAACAACCCATATTCAATTAAATTTAAGTCAGGGATTTTATTGACGACATCCTGAGTAATTAAATGAAATCCCCGCGGCTTTTCTGCTAAGTTGAATTCTTTTTGTATCCACATATTGATATTACTCACTGATAAATATTAGCCATACTAACCGCCGACTTCAAACCTCAATTTTTGCTTAGTTTTTTATTAAATAGCTTACGCAAAATTGTTATCGTTAGACTTGATAAAACATCCTATGCACTCGACGAAAAATTGCTGAATCAGGGGTATTAATCCTTTAGTTTAAGCAGCTTAGATATAGCAATAGCCTGATAGGCAATCGAATAACCGCTTACAAAATGACTAGCCTAACCCTCTTTCAATCTAAACGTTTCGGAAGGATTTGATAAATCTTTAATTTTCTTATGGTGTCTTCTGCTATTGCATTTTTGTGTTATCTGCTTATCTCTCACAGCTAAATACTGCCATCATCAAAACTCAGGATTTTAGCAGACAGCTATAAATCGTACGGTAAATTTTGCAAGAATCTGTTTTCAGTGATGTGGCCGATCTTTCAGCAATTAAAAGGCGATTATATAAATCGCCTTTTAATTGTGATTTGCTCAAGCAATAAGGAAACATCCCGTTGGGATGAGGCCAATGATTGGGCAGGGGTCTGCATCCCCTCCCCAATCCGCGCTCGATAAAGCAACATCGCTTCGCTTGTTGCCGGGCGCTCCTTTTGGCCTAAAGGCCGAGGTTTAAACCAGCAAGGAAGATTGATTAAATTAAAAAATCTGTTTTATCTCTACCTGCTTCAAGCAAGGCACGCATCCACTTAGGGGTAACACCCCGTCCTGTCCAGGTAATATCGGCATTATCAGGATTGCGATACTTTGGCGCTACTTTCGCACTTTTACGCATTTTTTTTTCTTTTGCATCAAAAATTTCAACTGTTGCACCCACTGAAGCTGCTAAAGCTCTAATCTGCGCATATACGTCTTTACGTTGGCTATCTTGCTTTTCTTTTAATGCAAGCTCTACATTTTGCATCATTTGCTGTAATTCAGTTACAGACAGATTATTTAAATCACTCATATCATTTAACCTTAGAATTATTACGTATTAATACTCTGTGTTTAATATTAAAAACACTTCATGATAATTATAAATTAAATAAAAAAATACTATTTATTTTATTTACTGCATCACGACTAAAAAATCTATTTTATTAAGAACCTGACCTTGTTGGCTCAGCGTTCTTACTTGCCACTCACCAATATGCTTATTATTAAATAATTTACTGGTACTTATACGCCAACGATTACCACGAATTTTAATTTTTCGCTTATAAATAGATTTACTATCTTTTAACCACTCATGAACAACAGTATCTCCTTGCATATTATTGATTTCTGTAAAATAAAACAAACCTTGCGCCTGCTCACTATTTACCAAAAAAGGCAGCTCTACATCCCCATAAGGCTCTTTATCTTTGATACTTCTAGCTAATCTAGCACGAGAAATATTAGGATGTAATTGCTCAGATGCAGGTTTAACACGCGTTTGTGCTATTGATTTAGTTAATTGGGGCAGTATGACTTGTTTTTTTAGTGGAGTACCCTGCGGCTTTATTAGCTCATCCTTTAGAGGCTTAATTACTTCGACGATGTCAGGCTTAGTAACTGACCTCTCTATTTTTCGAGTTTCAATTGTTATGGCTGGGGGCTTAATATCTTTGAGCGTAGCTTGTTGATTTGAGCTATTTAAGTAATACCCCGGGATAATAACTAAAAGTAAAAGAATCGAGAGAACCATAAAAATTCGTTTTATATTCCATTCCGTAATGATTTCCAGCTGAGGATCCTCCATAATGCGCTGCTCAGTTTTTGATTTAACTTTAATGCTTATTTTTTTATCTGTTTTCATAAGTATTTATTTATTAAACATCTAAGATGTTAATTAATCTGCCGTTATTTTAGCAAAAATAACGCACAATTATGGCGCAATTTTCCTCTATTGATACCCGCCTGTCATCATTTCAAGCTATATCTTTCCCACACCCATCATTTCTTGTAATATACCCTCTACAGCTCAATAAAAGGAAATATTCAGAGACCCGAGTTATTTTATCCCCTCACCTACAACTTTCTCGCGCCGGGAGAATGAAATAAGCAAGTGGGCTCTGAATATTGACAAAAAATATAATTTCTACTCTAAACTGGATTTTTTTATGAGTAACTTGCTTAAATTTTTTCAAGATACCTCAGCACTTTATGGTAGTAATGCCGTTTATATAGAGGATCTATATGAGCAGTTTTTAGAAAACCCAGAATCCGTTGAAACCAGCTGGCGCGATCACTTTGCAGCATTACAAAAAACACTGACTAAGCGAGATATTGCCCACAGCCCAGTGGTAGAGCGCTTTGCTCAACTTGCCTCATCAAGTACTGCACGCATTGCAGAGCTTCAAGGATTTACCGAAGAAAGTGTCAAGAAACAATCTGCGGTCGCTCGCCTCATCAATCATTACCGCGCCCATGGCCACCAAATGGCAACCAATAATCCATTGGGTAAGATACAAAAAAAAATCCCTGATCTTGACCCTAATTATTATGGCTTATCCGAGCTCGATTTAGACACCCTCTTCGATACCGGAACACTCTATGGTGTTGATCGATTGCCATTAAAAACGATTATTAGTACTTTGAAAGAGATTTACTGTGGCAATATCGGTACTGAATATATGCATATATTTGATACTGATATTAAACGTTGGATCAAAAACCGTCTAGAAGGCTCAAAGCCAGGTGAAAACCTTGATACTCAAAAAAGAACTTGGCTATTACAACAATTAACTGCAGCCGAAGGTATCGAGAAATATTTGCACCGCAATTTTGTCGGGCAAAAGCGTTTTTCCCTAGAGGGAGGCGACTGCCTTATTCCGATTTTAGATGAGCTAATACAACGCTCTGGCAGATATGGAACTAAAGAAATCGTTATCGGTATGGCCCACCGTGGGCGCTTAAATGTCTTAATTAATATTTTAGGCAAAAGCCCTAAGCAACTTTTTAGTGAATTCAAGGGCACGGCAGAGACAGCACGCGGTGTTATTTCAGGTGATGTTAAATATCATATGGGCTTTTCCTCAAATGTGGCAACCGAGGGAGGTGCTGCGCATGTCACTCTAGCTTTTAATCCATCCCATTTAGAAATCATTAATCCGGTTGTTGAGGGCTCGGTAAAAGCGCGCCAAGATAGATATGGCAAAAACAGTGTAAATACGGTTATCCCTATCCTTATTCATGGTGATGCTGCTTTTGCAGGGCAAGGTATCGTTATGGAAACGCTAAATATGGCGCAAACTCGTGCTTTTGCTACCGGTGGTACTTTGCATGTGGTTATCAATAATCAAATAGGCTTTACCACCAGTAATCCATTTGATGCGCGTTCTACTCTGTATTGCACCGATGTCGCTAATATGATTCAGGCGCCCGTATTCCACGTCAATGGTGATGACCCAGAAGCGGTGCTTTTTGTTACTCAAATGGCATTAGATTACCGTGTTACCTTTAATAAAGATGTGGTGATTGATTTAATTTGCTATCGTCGTCGTGGCCATAATGAAGCCGATGAGCCAGCAACGACGCAGCCGATGATGTACAAAAAAATTAACACATTGCACACAACGCGCGCGCTATACGCAGCGGAATTAATCAAAAAAAATATTCTTACAGAACAGCAAACTCAGGATATGGAGCAGGCTTATCAAGATTTGCTCGATGCCGGTCAGCCAGTATCTAGGCCAATATTAGAAACAGGCTATTCCTATTCCAAGCTCTGGGATAAATATGTTAACCAAGAATGGGATATTCCCTGTGATACTCGCGTCCCTTTAGAGCGCATACGCTTTTGTAATAATCAATCGCAACGCTTGCCACCAGAATTTGAACTGCATCCACGCGTATCTAAGATTATGGAGAATCGACGCAAAATGGCGGCTGGGGCAATGCCTTTAGATTGGGGCTTTGCAGAAAATATGGCTTATGCTACTTTATTGATGGATAAGCAAAACGTACGTTTAGTCGGCCAGGATGTTGGTCGCGGTACATTTTTTCATCGACATATTATTTTACACAACCAAATCAATGGCGAATCTTATATTCCTATTAAGCATTTAGATATAGATCAAGGGCGGCCACAGATTTTTGATTCTATTTTATCTGAAGCCGGTGTTTTAGGCTTTGAATATGGCTATAGCTCGACCGTACCGAATACGCTAACCATTTGGGAAGCACAATTTGGTGATTTTGCCAATGGTGCCCAAGTCGTTATAGATCAATTTATTAGCTCAGGAGAAAGTAAATGGGGGCGCTTATCCGGATTAGTCATGCTACTACCTCATGGACTCGAAGGCCAAGGTCCGGAGCACTCATCTGCGCGACTAGAACGATATTTACAATTATGTGCCGATCAAAATATGCAAATTTGTATCCCTTCAACGCCGGCACAAATTTTTCATTTATTACGCAGGCAAGCATTGCGTACTTATCGTAAACCGCTTATCGTGATGTCGCCAAAAAGTTTATTACGCCATAAACTCGCGGTTTCTACTTTAGAAGATTTAGTTAACGGTCACTTTAAGACTATTATTTCAGAAACAGATAACACAATAGACACCGATAAAGTGACGCGCTTAATACTCTGTGCAGGAAAAGTTTATTACGATTTAATAGAGGCGCGCGAACAAAATAATCCCAATAATGTCGCTATTATTCGCATTGAACAGCTTTATCCTTTTCCTATTGCTGATTTTAAAGCAGAATTTGAAAAATATCCCAACCTAACTACTTTAGCTTGGTGTCAGGAAGAAGCTCAAAACCAAGGCGCGTGGTATCAATCAAGACATAATTTCGTTCAATTCAAGCCTGATCACGTTAAATTAACTTACTGCGGCCGGCCAGCCTCTTCTTCCCCGGCGGTTGGGAATTTAGCCAAACATTTAGCACAACAAAAAGAAGTGGTAGAACAAGCCTTATATGGCCACTCAGCCTAGGAAAATAATATGAGCATTGAAATACGCGTTCCTACTTTACCTGAATCTGTTGCTGATGCGACTTTAATTAGTTGGCATAAAGCACCCGGGGATTTTATTCAAAAAGATGAAAATCTGGTCGATTTGGAAACCGATAAAGTCGTACTCGAAGTCCCTGCCCCTGAATCTGGCATACTCACTGAAATTATTGCCCAAGATGGCAGCACGGTAACCAGTGGCGACTTACTGGCTATGATCTCTGTGCAATCCGATTCAAGCACTAGCGTAACCCCAAAAATAACACCCGCACAAAAAGACACAGCAGCCATTAATGCTGAAATCCCTCTGAGTCCGGCGGTAAGACGTATCATTTTTGAAAATAACCTTGACCCAAGTCTAATTAAGGGCACGGGCAAAGGTGCGCGAATTACAAAAACCGATGTACAAGATTATTTAGCACAAAATACTCAAGTTACCACTTCCGCAATGAAAATAGAGTCCCCTAAAGCTATCATTACCGAGACAATAGAAGCTGATTTGACCAACTCTAGTGACGAAAAAAGTAAATCTATTAGTAAAAATAGTCCCCGCCCAGAGCAGCGTGTACCGATGACACGTTTACGGGCTAAAGTAGCCGAACGTTTATTACAAGCTCAACAAAACGCAGCTATGCTCACTACCTTTAATGAAGTGAATATGCAAAGCGTCATAGACTTACGTAAACAATATCAGGATCGATTTACGGCAAAACACAATGTTAAATTAGGCTTTATGTCTTTTTTTATTAAAGCGTCAATAGAAGCACTCAAACGCTTCCCCGCTATTAACGCCTCTATTGATGACCAAGATATTATTTATCATGGCTATTACGATGTCGGCATTGCTGTTGCTTCACCGCGTGGCTTAATTGTGCCTGTTTTACGTGATGCCGATCAACTCGACTTTGCTGGTATTGAAAAAAATATTGTTGATTTTAGTAGCAAAGCTAAAGCAGGCACACTGACTTATGATGAGTTAAATGGTGGCACTTTTACCATTACCAATGGTGGCATTTTTGGCTCCATGTTATCCACACCTATTCTTAACCCGCCTCAGTGTGCAATTTTAGGGATGCATGCGATTACTGATCGCCCTGTAGTAGAAGATGGGGAAATTGTTATTCGCCCAGTTATGTACTTAGCGCTCTCTTACGATCATCGCCTAGTCGATGGACGTGATGCCGTGCAGTTTCTGGTGGCAATCAAGGAAGGCTTAGAATCACCCGCGCATTTATTACTCAATATTTAATGAGGATAGCCTTATGTCAAATAAAAACCACGACTACGACGTCATTGTCATAGGTGCAGGTCCCGCAGGGTATGCTGCTGCAACCCGTGCCGCACAATTAGGCTTAAAAACTGCATGCATTGATAATTGGCCTAATAAAAAAAAGTCGCCTTGCTTAGGTGGCAGCTATGTCAATGGTGGCTGCATCTCGGTCGTTGCCTTATTAGAATCGGCCAAATTATTTCACAAGCTAAATCATGGCATTACCGATCATGGTATTAGCGCAAGCAATATTCAAGCTGATATTCCGCGCATGCAACGACGCAAAGAATCAATTATTATCGCGTTAAATCAGCAGATTAAAAATATTTTCAGCAATAACAAAGTAGAGTCTATTCACGCTCATGGACAATTAATCAATCCAAACCGGGTGGAAATAACGCCCATTAACGGCGGCATACCTCAAGTTATTACCGCGAATAAAATCATTCTAGCAGCAGGCTCAAGTGCTACACAGCTTAGCTTTGCCTCGATAGACAATGAATTTATTATTGATCCACTCCATGCATTAAACTTACAAAGTATACCTCAAACATTAGGTATTATTGGGGCGGGTGCAATCGGTATAGAACTGGCGGGAATATGGAACAAGTTAGGCACAAAAGTCACCCTATTTGAAGCCCAAGATACCTTTATGAACATGGCGGACCATCAAATAGTCGATGAAGCTTTTAAACTTTATAGCCTACAAGGCTTAGATATACGCTTAAGTTCGCGCGTTATTTCCACTAACATAGCAGGACAAAAGGTCACGGTAGAATACGAAGACAAACAAGGCCGACACCAACGCTCCTTTGATAAACTGATCGTTGCTTCGGGACGAAAACCCAATACTGAGACCCTGATTGCTGCTTCAGCCGACCTTTTATTAGATGAAGAAGGTTTTGTGCATGTCGATAAGCACTGCTGCTCAACATTACCGGGTGTTTACGCCATAGGCGACCTAACATTATCCGGCCCGATGCTAGCGCATAAAGGTATTGAAGAAGGTATCTTTGTCGCCGAACATATCGCAGATCAACATTCACCGATTAACTATCATACCATTCCGAATGTTATCTATACTGACCCAGAAATTGCTTGGGTAGGGCAATCTGAACAAGATTTATTAGCCATAGGTGAAAATATAAAAATCAGCAGCTTTCCTTTTAGCAGCACGAGTCGCGCACAAATTATGGGTGCGACAGAAGGCATGGTAAAGGTCATTATGCATGCCGAAACAGAACTTATTTTAGGCGTACATATCATAGGTCATCTTGCTTCCGAACTTATTGCTGAAGCGGTACTTGCTATGGAGTTCTCAGCAACAGCCGAAGATTTAGCGCGCACGATACATGCACATCCTACTTTATCAGAAGCTATACATGAAAGCGCTTTAGAGTTAAACGCTCGTTCTTTACATGTCACAATTTAGTCTGTTTTTTTTAATACCTGCGCTATATTTATGCCCTGACTCTCCAGAGAAAAATCAGCGCTTTCACCTAACCTTAGTAATATAGGTAAGCCATTTAAATTACTGTTTACCGGTTATTTATCCGCTAGCGCCATAAGGTATCTTGTGGCGCTTATTCAAAGTAAGCGTCAATTAAACCCACCTAACCAAACTACCCCATTTACTTTAAAGGC
>JACUUF010000126.1 GCA_014859465.1 Methyloprofundus sp. | reverse complement strand
CGTCGGGCTCATAACCCGAAGGTCGTAGGTTCAAATCCTGCCCCCGCTACCAAATCTTTTTTACTGTTTTTAGCTGAAATAGTTTGATATAGCTAGCTTTAAACAGTAAAATTATAACCAGACAATTTGAAGTTGCAGTTCCAAGCGTTCGTCCAAACGCATTGCGATCTAGGAGCCCGGTTAGTTTTCTGATTAGAAACTAGAAACTACCGGGCTTTATTTTTACTTCTTTTTTGTCATTTGAAAGCAAAATTCCACTACTTTCACTTTGCAATGCTAAATTATCCCACCTTTTTTGTCTAGCCCTCTATTTATAATTCCGCTTAAAATAATTTTATACCCCAGCCGACTTAGTAGGTTTTTCCGGCGGTGCAACCCATTTGTGCAAGTACGCGTGATCATAATGAGCATAGCGCTTAACCATCGTTAAATCTTGCCATCCCCCAAGTTCTTGGAGCACATCAAGCGGAGTGCCGCGCTGAACATGCCAGGTTGCCCAGGTATGCCTCAAGTCATGCCAACGAAAATTCTGTATTTCGGCACGCTTTAAGGCCGCCCGAAACGCCTTACCATTCGCGCGCCGCACCGGCTTACCCCTGTACACAAAGACGCGCTCCGTATGCTTACCTTTCTGCTTTTTTAGAATCTCGATTGCGCGTGGGGATAGGGGGACAACAAAGGCTTTTTCACCTTTTAAGACATCCTCACCCTCAATGTAAATGACGCGCTCTCGCCAATTGACCTGATTCCAGCGCAATAATGTAATATTTGACTCGCGAAGGCCCGTTTCCAATGTCAGATCCATCATGGCGCGCAAGTGCGATGGGAGCGCTGCGCGTAAACGATTGGCCTCAGCTTCTGAAAGCCATCTCACCCGCATTCGGGGTTCCTTCAGCATTTTGATATAAGGCACATCGCACACAACATCCCAATCTTTGGTGGCACGGCGTAATACCGCTCTTACTTTTTGCAATGCGCGATTCACCGTGGTGTTGCTGACGCCATCTGCTTTGCGGCCATCGATCAATCGATTGATGTCTGAGCGCGTGATTTCATCGAGGTACATGCCCTCAAAGTAGGGACTGAGGATTTTGAAAAGATTTTGTTCGTTTACGCGATCTTTATTTTCCGATTCGGCAATGTATTTCGCGACAGCATCATCCCAGAGCATCCTGGGTTTATGCGCCCCAACCATCTTCGCCAGCTGTGCTGTAAGCAAGGATTGTATATCTGGGGTTAGATTTAAGTCCTTCATGCGGATTCCCTTAGTTATTTTATTGTTAAATAAAAAGCAGGAACCGCATAAGCAATTATTGTACGTAATTACCAAAAAACTTCAATAATGCTAATCTTCCACTAGGCGCATCCACTCATTACGCTCATCAAGCTGCAACCCTAAACGCTCCGCCGGCTTGGGTATCAAAATCCCCTTGATTTGACCAATATCTTTGTTTCTACCGGTCTTTGATTGGATCTCATAGGTGAACATATTTTCACCTTTAGGGGTTTTGAGGTTTATTTTTCGACTAGATTTAGTAACGGATCGTTGCGCTTGTGACCAGCCTATACCCGTTTCTGACTGAAAGGTTCGGAATATTTGTGGTGACACAATCAGCAAACCTTCTTTGACAAAATGTACCGGGCCACCCGGGACGTTTAGCGGTAGGGCACCAGTTTTTAGGCCGGTTTTTAGCCAGCCAATAAACTGCGCACCCGGATCATCGAGATCCTGAAATGAGATAGCCGTATCCAGTGCTTCATCATTATAGCGGCTGATATAATTCCTTGGCCCTTCGACCACCTGTGTATTAATCTCATCCATTAACACCGCACGATTATCACTTTCGGGCTTATCGATCACATCCTTGCCTGCATCTTCAGCACCATCATTTGCAATGAGGTCGCTAGACCACTCCTCAATATCCGACTCATCCAGCACAAGTGAGTCATCCGCATATTCGGAGAAGTCCGATTCCTTGTCAGCATCTTTGCTTTGATTGCCACTTAGAAGCGCGTCTAATTCAGCAAGTTCATCAGCTAACGCAATATCAGAATCTTCATCGTTGACGCATTGCGTGTTAACCCGAAGGGCGTCTTTTTTATCACTTGAGTGACCAGAGGGCTGCTTATCCGAAACAGGCTTACTTTTTGGTACCGTTTTCTCAGAAGCCTTAATTGACTGATCTACAACAGGTTCAGACACTACAGGGACTGGTTTTTCAGTCGGTTTTTCAGCTACATGTGAGGTGATCTTTGGTTCACCTTGCTCATCTAGCTCAATCACGCGTATAGCGCTATTTTCTGCCGGTCGCTTCGTTGGCCACACTTTCATGACACGCATTTTGAGTACACTAAAGTCTTGCTGCCAATCGCCCACATTCACCCTAACTTTAAATGTCGCTTTTTCGCCATTTGACTCCACCACTTTGGTCTGCTGCAACTCACCCATGAGCGTATTATTAGATGCAGGCACTGACATGCCCTGGTCGCGCATTTTCTCTTTAACTTTGTCAAGCATGGGCTTAACCAGAAAGTAAACGTAATCGCCATCAATATAACCAACCGCCCCTTGCTTATTGATGCCAATGCCATCGGTATCCACAAGCTGTTGCAACGATTTAAGCAGTCGTTCAGACAGACTTAAGGTCTGAACAGGGCGCTTAATCGCATCATTAACGCTGCCGCCAAGGTTGGCCACCACGCTTGCCTGATCGGCCTTTTGAACAATATCAGCAACAACGGATGCGCTTGCAAAATCTGCGGTTAGAAAACTGACCAATACAAACCAGGCTTCGTTATCAGACATAACCCAATCAACATGACCCTGTTGAAACACTTTATACAGCGCAAAAGGCGCAAGGCGCTCGTGAAATTTATGACGACGCGCCGGGTCGTATTTGATTCGATATAGAGAGGGTGGAGGTGTGGATGACAGCAATCCCCACGCATTTCCTTTATCGTCGTAGTAAGCCATATCTGATATAAGCTTGCCGGCATCGTGCAGTAGGGCACAAGCGAATACAACAAACGTCCAGATATCTTTTCGCTGTTCAATTTCCTCCGGGGTCACACCGGTAGGCAGGATTTGGCCGCGACGCAGGCGTAAAGCGTTTATCAAAACTTCAAGCGTATGCTCAACCATGCCGCCAAGCTCAGCATGGTGATGAGACTCGCTCGCCGGCGCAAGCTGAATGTATTCGATATACTTGTGGAGTGGGTGTAAATATAAATAATCAAAATGATTATCCGGCACACCGGTTAAAACACGAAGCTCATCGACCATATCCTGATGGGGCTCCAGGAGCCGCTCCACGGACAGACGCTTAATAAATTTGCCCTGGAAAACAGAGTCAAATGATGCCTGCTCAGACCGTCCTTTTACAAAACTTTTTATCAGGGATAACATACAACTGCCTCAAAAGAAATTAAACAACCAATCGTGAACATCGGATAAGCTCTTGTTTGGCTTATGATCTACATAGGCGGCAAAATCAGGGTGTCTTGCCACGAACTCCGAATACGCCTCTTGAATTGGATCCCATCGCGCCCTTGTTAGCCGGTCATACACCCTTACATCAAAACAGCCAAACTCAAATAGCTCATCAGTAACCGCTTTAACAACCTCCGCTTTATCGCTACATCCCTTATCAAAAACATCAAAAGTGCGCTTGGTGAGTTGATCAAAATCAAGTACATCTCCAATCGCTTCCTCAACGCCCATAAATCTAAATTTCAGTAGCATAATGGCTGAATAAGCCGGAATAGGGCTAACTGGCATACTGCCCCCTTTTTGCTTGCAGGATTTGTTGATAATCAAGCCAATCATCATTTGATAGCTCGCATGCTTTTTTTAACTCATAAGGCTTAATTGTTATGCGCTTTTTGTTTGATAGTGCGCGGATACGGTCTAGCGCCAAATTTAATTGATCCAGCGCAACCCGTTCAACAACCTGTTGAAATAGTTTGCGACCAGCCTCAATATCAGAAACCGATTGATAGTAAACAGTTGGCCCAAACTCATACAGCTCATCAAGCAAAGTAATTACCCTCTGGGTTGCAGGTGAAATTTTTATTAACTTATCTTCCATAATCACTCAAAATTTATAACGTTAACTTATTGTCTCAAATCAACTACAAATACCGACTAAAACAAAAAACTAAAATAGTTTTTTAAATTTTTCATGGCATAAAAAAAGCGCCAAAAGGCGCTTTTTAATTGATATAAAAACAAAGTCTTAACGACGCGATGGACGACCACTCAAAGAGCAGCTCATCTCGCCACGGAAAAAATCCCGCGATGTGACTTGTTGTGTGACACCACCTCTATCTAGCTGGTGCGCAGTGGCCGCAATACTGACACAATGGCTTGGCAAATTGGTTGTACCACATGCCTGGACAGTAACCCCGTCAAACGTGGCATAACCATAAGCGCTATGCTTATTGGTATAGTAGTTAAACTCAACCCGATCACCAGTCGCTACCACAAATCCAAATGGATCCGTTTTGCGCCACTTGCCTGCTAATCGGCTTTCACCGTTTAGTGTGCACTGGACTCGATCACCATACGCATCCGCTTGAACATGCGCCGGGGCGCGATGTTCAAATTGCGCTTGAACAGACGCTTGGCGCTGCGCATCAAGTCGTGCCTGACGCTCGTAAGCATAGAGTTTCATCTCATCCGACATGACTTCCCAGTCTGACTCTGAAATATTGAGAGGCTTCTTGTCCGCCATAGCCACACAGCCAGACAAGGTTAAAACCAAAAACAACAAAGTTAAAATCTTCATGATATATCTCCAAATAAAAGAGGAGAGCAAACTACCCATAGGGCAGTTTACCCTATGGGATGGTTAAATGGCTAGCCTTTAGGTTTTGCCACAGAACAACTGATTTTCAAGCAGCCAACTCGCCGCCACTGAATAAACATCTTTTGCCGATACGCCCGCTTGCGAGAGTTTTGACATATCACTCTCAGCATCGGTATCGACCGGATAAGCAGTCTTTTTGGTGAAATCAAGTGAAGCATAAAAGCTTTCGCACAACAGCTCAGAGTAGACCTGAACTGCATCACATGCCACGTTGACCCATACAACCCTAAGGTGTGAATTTATCATCGCAGCCTCCTAAAGCTCTAACTGAGCTTTTACGAAAGTTTGCACTTTCGCAGGAAGCTGGTCGAACGATATTTCACGCCCCAAATGACTGCCAAGCATAGCTGAACACCATTGCCCGAAACCTTGCGGGTGAAACGGGTCTTCACTAGCCGCCAGAGCGGTGTAGCAGTCGTTACCCTCGGGAGAAGAGAGGTCGATAATCGTGTAACGGTCAAATGACCGTCCATTATTGTCGTAAACTTTAATAGACATGGTATATCTCCTAATTTGAAAAACAAAAAAGGGGATACACCGACCCCATAGGGATGATGTATCCCCATGGGGTTGAAATAGAATTGTAAGCATGACTGCACGATCTAAGATCGTTACCGGCTAACGCAGTCGTGGGCCGGTTAAGGGTGCCAACAATGTTGGCCTAAGCTCCACAACGTGGATCCTTACATTAACCAATTCTAGTGATCGAACTGCTTAATGTAAAGACCCACACCAAAGTGTGGGTTGTGATCCAAGGGCGACTAAAGAGAGCCCTTTTTATCTTTATTAAACTTGTGTTGATGGTAGTGCGCAATGCCAAGCGCACCAAGTGCGATTACTACACCCATCCCCATCATCATGTATTGGAAAATTTGTGCATCGGTCATTTTGATCGCTCCTTTACATCTATTGAAAGTATATTATAAACAACTAAGACCATTAAAAAAAACAACATACTAGACAGAAATAGCTCAAGCCAGTTATTTTCTTGATACGCGCTGTAACCAACTGCGCCAAAAATTGCAAAGGCTGATATTTCAACCACTCTCGCCAAAAAGAGCTTTTGCTCTTTATTCATTAGCATACCTCCTAGTTTGAAAAACAAAAAAGGGGATACACCGACCACAAGGGGACGATATATCCCCTTGTGGGTTAAAGTTGATTAAAAACAATCATTATCAACACAGTGTTGAAAATACTCTGGCCAGACGGCCCGAACCTCTTCTGCCGTGATACCGTAAACTTCTACAGCCTCAACGGTATCGGTTATATCGCCAGTGATTTGAGCTTCATGATTACCCAGTTCATACCAGATAATGCCGCGCTTGCCCTCTTTTTCTAGGCGCTCGGAGGCGGCACGCTTAACCTCGACCTCAAAGGCTTCGGTTAACGATTCTACTTTATCTTTTGGACAAAGCAGCCCACCACCCATGTCAACATATTTGACATCTGGGGATGCCTTGGGATCGAACTGCTTTAGACTGAATGCGAAAAAAGCGCCATGAGACTCAAGAATTGGTTTGAAATTAGCATTTTGCATGGTGTATCTCCTGTTTTTTGAAACAAAAAAGGGGATACACCGAACCCCATAGGGATGATATATCCCCATGGGGTTGAAAATAGAATTGTAAGCATGACTGCACGATCCAAGGGATCGTTACCGGCTAACGCAGTCGAGGGCCGGTTAAGGGTGCCAACAATGTTGGCCTTTGTGCTCAAAGAGCAACAAATCAATTTACATTTTAGCGCACAGGATTTACATTTCAAGCTGTTGCACAAATCTGACAAGCTTTTTTGCTTGCCAGTAGAGTATCGTCGAATTTACCAAATATTCACAATTGAATAATGAACCTCGGTGATAGGAAAGCTTCCACGTTCACCGTCAGGCCGGTTTACATAAAGCCAGCTGCAACGTTCACCACATTCGTCATAACCAAGACCGAACCGGGCATTGCGATAAATGATGCTATCAATCTTGATCTCTATATCCGCCCCAGCCACTTCCTTGAGAGCCTCCAGGGCAACCCTAAAACACTCATGCTCTGCAATATGGCCTTTGATGAAGTTCACAGGATCACCATCAGTGTAAAGTCCCATCCATTCACCGTGCTCATACTTCATCTTCTCGCTCCGCAGGTCTGGCTAATGATATTGGCAAAACGCCAACCAAACTCTTTAAACGCGGCGGAGTTGCCCTCGGAGGGCAGGGCAGATAAACAGTCATTCAAACCTTTCATTGAGTTTTTCATAATCACTCCAATCATTTAGTCTTTAGCTCATTTGATTTGAAACAATACAGCGCATGATTCCAGAGCTCCGCATCAGGGTCATCATCCGTTTCACAAGAGGCCTGGACGGCCTCACGCTCTTTTTTATTCAGTGGCAAGTCCATTGCACGGCAATCTCGCATTACTGTCGCAGGGGACGAATCAATTAGCTTTGCTATTTGGTTACAACTTTTCCCCTCATGCCACAGCGCGCGCACTTTTGTGCGGCGCTCTTTTGTTTCGACTGGCTCAGACATAATTACCCCCGCACTGACCCAAAACTTGAACACCCGGGACAGTTTTTAACTGCCGGGCACGCGCTATCATTCATGTAGTATGGATCAAATCCACTCAACGCAATCATTTGACCCAACACAGGACTGCTCTCATGCAGCCAAAACGCACGCTCATAGATATCCCATTTTGCGCCAAGTGATTTTGCTTGCTCTATAAAACTGTGACGAACTCTGAAGAAAACCCGGCCATCCTTTCTATAAACAGGACAAGTTGACTCAGCCACTACAGTTTGCAAAATTTCGTGATTAACCAAAGCGCCTATACCTTTAAAACTAAATAGCTGCCAATAATTAATATTGCACTGCTCATATACATTGCATACACAAACATAGCCACCTCAAATACTTATTTGACTGTCGCCAATGCATTATTGCGCAAGTTATGGGGCGGATTTTCAATTAGAAAAAAATGGATTTGTTATTTAGATTTTTTGAAGGGCGAACACTGCTTCGCCCTTACCGAGCCGCGAAGCCGAAGGCGGAGCGGGGAGGGGTCGCCCTTAGCCCTGACGCAACCCTTACGGATAGGGCCTAACCCCTAGGCCCCCCATCCCTTTAAATCCCATCCCTTGGGAACCCCCTCCATTTTCATCCATTCCCGTTGCGACCGCCCTCGGTCGCACCCTTTTTAGCCCTTAATCAACCCTTAATGCCATTACAAAAAACAATTCAGATTCTTTATAACTGGATATACCAAGATTGGTGTATGTTTAAATCGCTTTTGGCATCTAACAAAGACGCTGAAAGTGATGAATATTTATTCAATCCACAAAATCTGTGGATAACCAGGGCATTTAAACCTAGAGATGCTCCTAAGTTGGTTGATTCTATTTGCATGTTTACAGGGATGATTAAAAAGTGAGCAGTCTAGAAAAAGATATGATTTTGGGGCAGATTTCCAGTCATCGGTTATTGGAGTTTGTTGGGGCAGGGTGTGGGGTCATTGGCGCGTTGCTTATGGCCATCAATCCGGCTGAGTATGCGGCCATAGCTTTTCCGGTATGGTTAATCAGCTCAATAGCATTAGCAGTGTTTGCGCACCTCTCTAAGCTACCATACCTGCTAATGCTTCAGCTTACGTTTACAGTGGTTAATATGATTGGAATTTGGGGCAATAGCCTATAATAATGGACATAGTAATCAAAAGTTTTGTTGGCTTACTAAGCTTAGCAATTAATTATCTTGCTAAATAGTTGTTGACTAACGTTACTAAGATCCGTAATATTTACCTAACTAAGGATGTTGCCGACATATTTCGATATGACATCCCATTACCAATGAAAGTTGGTCTGGCCTAGCCGGTAAAGATGTTCGGAATACTCAAGGCTCTAAGCTTTGAGCGAAGCCCGCTTAAGCGGGCTTTGTTATTTATAGCCTCTTGGTTTTGGCAGCCCTTTGCTCAATCTCACATTTTTAAGAATTGCTTCAAAGTTGACCTTTACCTTTTTAGGATCCACAGGGTTCTCATTTCGATAAGCACTTGTTATGTGTATCCGTAACTTCTTTTGCTCTCTAAATACATTGAACGCGATTTTATATTGATGTTGCTTCCCAGATTTTGCCCTGTATGAAAAAACAGCATAATTATCATGGCCAGCGTAGCCCACTATAGTATTCGAGCTTGCATGTAAGTTTTTGACAATGTGTGGCACCATTTTTGAGTATTCGTATCGCTCAAAGTGAAATGGTCTGGACTCTTTGGGAGAATGATACATAAGATCCTGTCGTTCATCGTCAGTATAGTGTCCACAATCTTTTGCAAAGCAGTGGAAGCTATAGGTTACGATAACCTTGTAATGTCTCTGCGGGTCATTTAAGTCAAACTTATACTCAACAAAGTGGGCGTCTAAGTGATCTAAATGATATGTTTCGCCTTGATAGTGAAAAGGCTTCCATTGCTTAACTTCTGAAATTTGTCCAATACCTTTCGCCAATATTAATCTCCGTTCGACTTTATTAATGAAAGCTCTCTGAATAGGGTTGCTCTTGATACATTAAACTGCTTGGCCACTTCTTGAACACTCAGCGTGTTATCAGGCTTATCAAGTAAAGTCTTCGCCATTTCAACCTGGTGCTTAGTCAACTTTTTCTTGCGGCCGCCTAGTCTGCCGCGCGCTCTTGCGGCCTTTAATCCAGCAGTCGTTCGCTCTCTAATCAAGTTTCGCTCGAACTCAGCTAATGC
>JACUUF010000410.1 GCA_014859465.1 Methyloprofundus sp. | reverse complement strand
AATAAAGTTCTTGCCGGTGGCTTTGGCCACCGCTTCGATTACGGTGGCGATTTCAGCATCACGAAAATTTTGTTTAAGGGTCGGCTCATTCGCTACCACCAGGCCTGGTGCTAATAAAACCGCACTCATCATCATCGCCCATAGCCAGTTTAAAATTGTTTTTGTATTTGAATGCCAAACGTTTTTCATCGACTACTCAGTTATGTTAGTTAAATCGACCGAAATGGTTTCGAGCAGACCGTTACGCTCAACCTGCAAATCAAATCGGCTTTCTTGTAAAAAACGATTCCATAAAGTTGGCGCATCGGCCAGCTCTTGAATCTGGGTACCATTAATGCTTTTAATTAGATCACCGGGCTTTAAACCCATCGCCTCAAAAATTTTGTGTTCGCGACGTGGTGACACCTCAATCCCCACCCAAGCATCATTTTTTTTCACCCCTTTAAAACGCACATAGTTGCCCATGCGCATTGGGTTTTCACGAATTTCACTATTAATTTGTTGCAGTCGTTGCTGCTCAGCACTTGATAGGCTTAAATCATCGACTGGCTTCACTTCGCCTGTTATTAAGCCACCCGCCCTATCTTCCATCGCCAAGCGTTCATGTTTACCGCGATGCAATAACACCACATAATCGTTACCGATCTCAATCAAGCTTACATTCGGCTGAACCAACTCCCCAACCGTTAATACCAAACTTTCACGCCCGCGTTCAATAATCGCGACACTGTGTTCAGCTTGTTTAATCACCCCAAGTAACGTCAAGCTTAACCGGGTATCTTGAATATTTTTAGACACCACTGGTGCGACTTCTTTAGGTTGAGCTCTGTCCGGAACGCCCCATAAATTGATACCATAAGCGACGATTGAATTATTTGAAGTCGCCATCTGTAACTCAGGCAACACAGGGGAGGAAAACTTATCAAACCCCTGCGCAAGCCACGCCCCACCCTGCCAACTCAAAAGCAATACTAATAAAAAGCTGGCGATCTTTGCTAGGCTGGATGACGCCATCCATTGCCTAATCATTATTGCCTGACTCCAAACCGCTTTTGCGACCACAATATCTATTCCTAAAATAAAACCGACCCATTAAAGCCATTTACACCGCTAGATCAAATATCAGATTCATGCCTTAACCGATCTCATTCTAATACGCAAAACCCAAAAGTCACTAAAAAGAATAAGTAACCGAAATTCGTTGTTGATGACCACTTGGCCAGTCACTCAACAACTTACCCCCATCCACAGAAGACGATGATGTTTCAGCGTCACCAGTAGTACCAAGCCTATCATAAGGCCTGGTTTTAATATCATAAGGCAGCACCTGAGATGCCCGATAAGCCAACTGCCAAGCCCCCCAGTTTTTTATCCAACCTAATCGCAACGCTAAATAATCAATTTGCTCTATATCTAACAGCCCTTCATGTATATAGTTATTAACTACTTTTAAGTGACCATCTATTCTAAGCCTGCCCCAACTCATATCGAACTGCCACTCACTGTTAGCTTTTGTTGGCCAGGCTTGGCTAATCCAAAGCTGTTGATTACGCATATCGACCCATGTATCAAATTGAGTATACTGCCAGACGGACTGTAAAAGCATCTCATAAGCATTAACCTGCGC
>JACUUF010000409.1 GCA_014859465.1 Methyloprofundus sp. | reverse complement strand
CAATTGATGGCGACGCAAGGTAAAACAAAAATTTTATCCAGCCCACGAATTTCTACACTCAACAATCAAAAAGCAATTATAAAGGTCGGTAAAGATGAATATTTTATCACTGATATTTCATCCAATAATAACAGCTCAGCCTCCACAACCACAATCACACAAGATGTAACTTGGACCCCCTTTTTCTCCGGTATTGCTTTAGATGTCACACCACAAATAAGTGACCGCGATCAAGTCACTTTACATGTTCACCCCTCAATTACCTTGGTTGAAGCTCAAGATAAGCGCTTTATCGCAAATGGCCAAGATAACCAAGTACCTCTAGCTTTAAATACCATGCGCGAATCAGACAGTATAGTGCAGGCTAAAAATGGTCAAATTATTGTTATTGGCGGCTTGATGCAAACTACCAGAACAGAAGGTAAGAACGGAATTCCCTGGTTAAGTGAGCTTCCGTATCTAGGCTGGTTATTTCGAACCAATACTGGGACAGGCCAAAAAACCGAGTTAGTTATCTTATTAAAACCCACGATTATTAATAATGACCATGACTGGGATCAAGATTTAACTGACTCTAAAAAGCGACTTAAAGCGTATGAAGACTATAAGCTATGGGGCGATACGGATTATCAGTAATAACACTTATTGCTTAATACGCGAAAGAAATCATGTATCAACAGCATTTTGGATTGACTGAAAAACCCTTTAACTTAACCCCAGATACGCAGTTTTTTTGTCAACTTCCCCCGCATCAAGAAGCACTTAATGTACTATTAATTGCCTTAGCCAATGGCGAAGGCTTTATTAAAATTACCGGCGATGTTGGCACGGGTAAGACTTTATTATGTCGTAAACTGCTCAATGAATTAGATGCCCATTATCAAACGGCCTATCTACCTAATCCACATTTAACGCCTGCCGGCTTAGGTAAAGCTATTGCTGATGAATTTTCTATTGCTTATGCACAGAGCAGTAATCAACAACAAATCGTAGCATTACTAAATCAAACTTTAATTCAAATATCCAACCGTGGCCAGCAAGCGGTGTTAATTATTGATGAAGCACAAGCCATGTCGCTAGAAACTTTAGAAGCACTACGCTTGCTCACTAATCTGGAAACAGAAAAACAAAAATTACTGCAAATTGTACTCTTTGCACAACCTGAGCTAGATGAACTACTAAAACATAAATGCATCCGTCAATTAAAGCAACGCATCACTTTTAGCTACAGCCTTCGCCCGCTAAATTACCCAGAGTGTGTCAACTATATTAATCATCGACTAACAACAGCTAAATGCAGGCACGCTAATATTTTTTCCCGCTCTGCACTTAAAGCCCTGCATTATTACAGTCGCGGCATTCCTCGCTTGATTAATATTCTGGCTCATAAATCGATGCTCGTTGCCTATGGCCGTGATGTACATCATATGCCTAAGCCCTATGTACTTATGGCAGCATTAGATACCGAAGATTGCGCGAAAAGCCTACGATACCGACATTATCAAAAAACGACATATTGGGTTTTAGCGCTACTGATAAGTCTCACTTTAGTGCTTGATGCGCAAGGATTAATATGAGTTTACTGAATCAAATGCTGCGCGACCTTGAGCATAATAAAGCAACAGCCGATGCCTTATTTG
>JACUUF010000020.1 GCA_014859465.1 Methyloprofundus sp. | reverse complement strand
ATGCTCAGCATGGCTGCTTAATCGTTTGTTTTGCTTTTTGTGCGCAATAGGGTCTGCCATTAACAGTGATGAAATGATATAAAGGCTTAAAGTAATTGACTGCTAGGTCGATAAGATACTAGTAAGTAGGCGATAATTTTGATCAAGTTTCATAAGGATTTTTATGACTATTCGTAATAAGTTGGTACTGGGTTTTTCGAGTTTAATTTTGATTTTATTGATTGTTGGCGGATTGGCATGGAAATATATTTTTAGCTTAGGGCAAAATGT
The DNA here is from genome assembly GCA_014859465.1 of Methyloprofundus sp. Classification (GTDB taxonomy): domain Bacteria; phylum Pseudomonadota; class Gammaproteobacteria; order Methylococcales; family Methylomonadaceae; genus Methyloprofundus. The sequence continues at coordinate 43,451 of JACUUF010000020.1, read as the reverse complement.
CGATGAAATTACACAATGGAAAGTGCCGGCCGTTCATTTGGCAGTTGATGTGCATGCCGGAGCTTATGATGCAACTATTGAACAATTGCATTATTTGCTTTATGAAAAATCAGAAATACATCAGCGCGCTAAAGATGTTTTAGCCAAAATGGACAAGGATTTGGCCGCTGTAGATGCCTTGGCTAATCGCTTTAATGATCAAGACTTGCTGGCTCAGTCTGCCGCTGTTAAGCGCAATGTTGCCGAGTTTAGGGAGTTATATGAGCGTGGGGTAAGTGCTTTATTAGATAATCAACAAGCCGTTGCCACCATGGTTCAGATGGGTAGACGCGTTATTAATGAGGCTGATCAGTTTGCTCTCAAGCAAGAGCAAGAATATGCAGCATTAATGGCGCAAGGGACAACGCCTTATGCGCTGAATATTAAAGTTCAGAAGTATATTGTAGTGAATAAAATCAAGTCTTTAGCGTACACGATTATTCAACACGAAAAACAAGAGCGCTTATATAAGGATCGTAAGTATTATCAAATGATGCAAGCTGAATTGCCAGAATTGATGGCTTTATATGCTGAGTTACAAGCAAAAAATGCCGATGCTTCAGAGTTGAAGCGTATTGAAACAGCGCGCATTGCAACAGAAAACTACGCGCGTGCGGCAGCACAATGGATAGCGAATGATGATAGTCTACAGGTCATTATCAAAAATATGGATCAGATTGCCTCAAATGCACGTCAATCAGCCTTAGATGCGGAAAATAATGGTTGGGAGAACGCCGCTGTTATCGCTCAGGAAACGAGTGCTTTGGTTAAGCGGGCTGGATTTATTATTATGACAGCTTTATTAATAGGGCTTGTGTTAGGTATAGGCTTAGCGATAGTTATCCCCAACAATATTGTTCGGTCACTGCAAGCTTTAAGTGCTTTCGCTGTTTCTTTTGGTAAAGGCAATTTAACCGCGCGATCACATTTTAGTCCGACGGACGAGATTGGCGTTATGGCGGTTGAATTTGATCGTGCTGCTGCGAATTTACAAGGTATTATGGGCAGTGTTAACCAGCATGCGCGCGATTTAGCAAGGCACGCTGAGCAGATGTCCTTAGCTGTGGAGCAAAATTTAAGTGGCGTGCGTCAACAAAAAGAAAATACTGAGCAGGTTGCCACAGCAATCACGGAAATGTCTGCAACTGTTGTTGAGGTATCGCGTAATGCTTCTAAGGCAGCTATAGCGGCGGGAGATGCAGATAATCAAGCAAATGAAGGGCAGCGCGTCGTTTCAGAGGCTGTGCATTCGATTGATTCTTTGGCCAGTGAAATAGATCAAGCAACTTCAGTTATTCAGCAGTTAGAAGCCGATGTAGGAAATATAGGGAGTATTTTAGAGGTGATTCGTAGCGTTTCTGAACAAACTAATTTATTGGCCTTAAATGCGGCTATTGAAGCGGCGCGAGCGGGAGAGCATGGTCGAGGCTTTGCGGTTGTTGCTGACGAAGTACGTACCTTGGCGAGTAGAACGCAATCATCAACCAATGAAATTCAAACGATGATTGAAAAATTACAAGCCGGTGCAAAAAGTGCAGTGAGTGCCATGGGCGCAAGTCAAAAAATGGCCGGTAAAAGTGTTGGGCAGGCAACCGACTCTGGCACTGCGTTGTCAGCTATTACTCAAGCTATTTCAACCATTAACGATATGAATGCACAAATTGCTACGGCTTCTTCTGAGCAAAACTCTGTGACTGAAGAGATTAACCGAAATATCATTAGGATTAGCGATATTGCTGATAATAGCGTGGAAACAGCGAATAACACGTTAATAGCTAGTCGTGATTTGGCGAGACTCTCTGAAGAGTTAGAGGCTTTAGTGGCGCAGTTTAGAGTCTAGTGAGCGTCTGATATTTAGACTGGATCAATTTAACGGGCCTTTGGGCCTGTTTTTATTAGGCCTAATCGATTGCGTCTATCCACTTAGGCGTCGGAATTTAATAATTTCAGTAGTATTTTTGAGCTAATATCCGATCTCAGGTTGATAGCTAGAGTATGCGCTTAAAGGATTGGCGACGGTATACCTAGGTCTAAAAAATCAAAGACCTTAGTAATATTTATGGACTGCCTAGACAAGAAAAGGCATGTAGTGCTTAATAGGCGTTTGTCAGCCAGTTTAAAGAGCGGGCACTTGAGTTTAAAGGCTTGTATTCTGCGCCTACCCACCCTGAATAACTTGATTTTTTAATGCTTGAAAACAGTTGATCAAAATTTACGCTACCGGTTCCGGGTTGATGTCTGCCAGGACAATCGGCGAATTGAATATGACCAATTTTATCGCTGTATTGAGCAATAAAAGAAGTCGGGTCTTCCTGCATCATTAGCAGATGGTAAATATCATATTGCATCATTAAATCAGGGTGATTAATTTCTGCCATTATGTTTAACATTTGCGCGCTACTGTGTACGATAAAGTTAGGCATATCAAGTGTATTAATGGCTTCAAAAACCGTTTTTATAGCTAAAGGCGAAAATGCGTTTAAAGCATAGCGTAAATTATCTTTAAAGGTGTGTTGATATGCCGCAAGACGTTGTTTATCAAAGCAGCGACCGGGCAAAATATTAATCGCTTCCGGTTTAAGGATTTTTGCGTATTCGACTGCTTGGGCTACGGCTAATTTAAATTGCGCTTGTTTTTCAGGCACTGCGGCTAGGCCTTCACCGCCTTGCAATAAATCATCGGCAGCGACATTAAATAATATCAGTTGCAATTGTTGAGTATCTAATTCAGTTTTTATTGTCTGTGCGCTGAGTGCATAAGGGAATTGAATTTCAACCGCATTAAAACCGCTAGCTTTTGCCGCTGCAAAGCGGTTTATCAGAGGGACTTCAGTAAATAATAAACTTAGATTGGCGCTGAAACGCAGCATTGTTGGTACCTGATGCAATGAGTTTAAATAACGCGTGGTAGGGCGGACTTTAGTTTAGTCCGCGCTACTTCTTGAAAAATAGCGAGCCATTTATTCTTCTGGTAAAGGATTTTGCAGTACAAATTGGCTGAGCTTGGCAAAATCTTTTAGCGGTAAACATTCAGCACGTATTGTTGGGTCTATACCTAAGGCTGCAATATCGCTTTCCAAGATGAGTTTTTTCAATGAATTACGTAATGTTTTGCGCCGCTGTGAAAAAGCGGCAGTCACGACAGTATTCAGCGATTTAACTGAATCGATTATTACCGGAGGCTGTGCATGCGGCACTAAACGGACAATCGAAGACATAACTTTAGGGGCTGGATTAAAGCTTTCTGGCGGCACATCAAATAAGTGCTCAGTTGCACAATAATATTGCATCATGACACTTAAACGGCCGTATTTTTTACTGCCTGGCGCCGCGCAAATTCTATCGACTACTTCTTTTTGTAACATAAAAGTCATATCTGCAATCAGCGGCGTATTTTCTAATAGATGAAACATGAGTGGCGTGGAAATATTGTACGGTAGGTTGCCTAAGATATGTAATTTTTCGCCTTGTGTCGCTAAGGCAGAAAAATCAAACTTTAAGGCATCCGAGCTGTGGATGCTTAGATTGCTAAAGTTGCGAAATTTAAAACTTAAAAAACGCACTAAATCGCGATCTAATTCGACAACATCTAGCCGTATGCCATCAGTGAGTATAGATTCGGTCAGTGCGCCTTGCCCTGGGCCGATTTCTACCCAATGCTGATCTTTGTGGTAATACAGAGAGCCAAGGATATTGCTGATAATATGCTGGTCATGCAAAAAGTTCTGACCAAAACGTTTACGTGCTATATGTGCCATATTAATAGTTATCTAAGTTGCTGGACATTTGCATGGCCGTTTGTAAGGCATAAAGGATACTGCCGGCATCTGCTTTGCCGGTGCCTGCTAGGTCTAACGCTGTGCCGTGATCGACCGAGGTGCGGATAATAGGTAAGCCTAAAGTAATATTAACGGCTTTGCCAAAGCCCTTGTACTTTAAAACCGGTAGCCCTTGATCATGATACATGGCTAAGACTGCATCGGCATTGTTCAGGTATTTATCGGTAAATAAAGTATCCGCAGGGAAGGGGCCTTGTAAATTGATCCCCGATGCTCGGCATTGATTTAATACCGGCTCGATAACTTCAATTTCTTCACGCCCTAAATGTCCGCCTTCACCCGCATGCGGATTTAAACCGCACACTAAGATACGCGGATTGTCTATGCCGAAGCGTAGACGTAAGTCCTTGTCCAGTAATTGAATCACTGTATTTAATGTTTCTGGGGTGATTGCCGTGCTAACTTCTTTTAAAGGTAAATGCGTAGTCACTAAAGCAACGCGCAAACCTTCTGTGGCTAACATCATGACAGGATGACCGCCGGTGATATCGGCAATAAATTCGGTATGACCTGTAAACGCAATACCAGCATCATTAATAATACTTTTATGAACTGGCCCCGTTAACATGGCAGAAAATAAACCTGAAACACAGCCTTTAGTTGCTAGTTCAATGGTTTTTAATACATAAGCGCTGTTATTTTTATTTAATACACCGCATTCAGCTTGAGTATTTAAAGGGCAAGGCAATACGCTCAATGTGCCGGCAATATGAGCTGATCTAGTTTGCTCGGGGTCAAATAATTGAATTGCTAAAGGTAAGTTCAGCTGTTTAGCGCGTTGTTTTAATAATTCTGGGTCAGCAATGGCTACTAATTGGCAGGCTAGCTCGTGTTGTGCAAGTTGTATGCACAGATCAGGGCCAATTCCAGCAGGTTCGCCAGGGGTTAATGCTATGCGGGATAGAGTTTTAGGCACGATTCACTTAATGGGTCACGAAAAAAGCCCATTTTAGCATTAACTGTTGGGCAATAGCGTTTGATTTGCTGCTTAAACTGTAAGCTAGCTTTATTTGCTTGCGTTTCTAATTATGTCGCGCGATGATAAAATTAAGCTTTGCTAAACTGAACAGTTTAGTTTATATTTATTTCTGATTGTAAACGACCCTATTAATTTGTACAAAAGCATGACTTTAAACGTTAGTTGTTCAAAGCGACAAAGCATTCTAAAAGGTGCGACAACTTTATTTCTTGAGCAGGGTTTTAATGCTGTGAGTATGGATAAAATTGCTCAGGCTGCGCCGGTTTCTAAAGCGACGCTGTATAAGTATTTCCCTAGTAAGAGCGATTTATTGGCCACAGTGATTAGTGAGTTATGTGCTGTTTTATTGCAAACGATAGAGGCTGTCTCTATGGAATCAGAAAGTATGGAAAATAATTTAAAAAAGATTGCCGCTGGTTTTGTCGATTTAATTTTTGCAGAAGAAGCGTTAGCTATTTATCGATTGGTTATTTCCGAGTGTCATGCCTTTCCAGAATTAGCTTTGTTGGTTTATAACAGTGGGCCTCAGGCAGCTCTGGAGCTATTGGAAAGCTATTTGGAAAAAATTAACCAGCATAAAAGGGTGAATATTCCAGATACGGCGTTTGCTGCGGATGCTTTTTTCAGTTTGTTAAAAGGTGATCTGCATTTTCAGTGTCTTTTAGGCGCTAAAGCTGCGCCATCAGTTACACAAAAAAATGAACACATCAATAAAGTGGTGGGATTTTATATGCAAGGGTTTTTATATGCGGATTAATAAAAAAAGTATTGGTTTGCTGGTATTATTTTTTATTAAGCAAGGTTTAGCGGCAGAAACTTTGGAGCAAGCCTTTGCCGAGGCAGTTAATAAAAACCAGCGTATTTCTGCTGCTAAAGCTAATAGTCAGGCGGCTGAACAGCAAATATTTGCAGCTCAGGGACAGCGCATGCCGCAGCTTAATGTCAGTGGTGGTTATACGCAATTAAGTGAAACGCCTTCGGCACAAACTAACGTAGGAGGTAGCCCCGCCCTGTTTCCTGTCAATACTGCCGGCAGTGCAAATGCTCAGGCAATTATTAGTTTACCTATTTTTACCAGTGGCCGTATTAGTCATAGCATTGAAGCGGCAGAAGCCTCAGCATTGGCAAGTCAGCATGACGAAACTACGACAATCTTAAATATTAAACTACAAGTTGCCAATGCCTTTATTGCTATTTTTCGCGCTGAAAAAGCTTTGCAAGTTGCACAGAGTCATGTTGTTAGCCTCAAAGCGCACGCCAAAGACGTACGCAATTTCTATGACCAGGGGATGGTAGCGCGTAATGACTTGTTGGCGGCAGGCGTTGAATTGAGTAATGCAGAGCAACAGGTATTGCAGCAAGAAAATAGCGTACAAATGGCTCAAGCTAATTTTAATCAATTACTGAACCGTGATTTAACCGCGAACGTTGAATTAATTGAGCAATTTCCTGAAATACCGCAAGGTGATTATGCTGCATTGAGTCAGCAAGCTTTATTAAAGCGCGCAGAGCTAAGTGGGCTCGCTGAGCAGGCGCATGCGCTGGAGCAGCAAGCTGCAAGCGTTAAGGCGAGCTTATGGCCGCAAGTGAATGTCAGTGGCGGTTATCAATACACGCAAAATAAGTATCAAGCCTACGAAGGCATGTGGATGGCCAATGCTACGGTACAGTGGCAAATATACGATGGTTCCACGGCGCATCGTAGTGATGCTTTAATCCGTCAGGCGCTTGCCGTGAGCTCGCAGCGTAATGATTTGATTAGTGCTATTCAGTTACAGGTTCGTCAAGCTTGGCTGGCTATTCAGGAAACGCAAAAGCGCGTAATCGTGACGCAGCAAGCAACAGGTCAGGCGGATGAAAATTTAAAAGTGAGTACAGAACGCTATCAACAAGGGCTTGCAGGGCATACTGAAGTCTTGGATGCTGAGAGTTTACGCATTAGAGCTTACGATAATTTTAATAATGCGCGTTATGATGCGGTCATGGCTAATTTGAATTTACGCCGTGCGCTGGGCATTTTGTAATTATTTTTAATCATTTATTGGAAAATATCATGACATCAATCGACTTAAAAAAGACTCAAGAGGCTGCTCGAGAAACGGTATTGCACAGCGATGATATTGCCAAGGATATACGTCAACTGGTCGTGCAAACACTTAAAGAAGGTAAATTTGAGCCAGAAGCCATTAAGCAAGCATTGCATCAAGTGCTTGAAGGTGCCAGTGAAGGTGCTAGTCATCAATTTGGCGAAAATACCCAAGCACTTGAGCAAGTTGTTTCCGGTATTGATGCGGCATTAACTCAGGTTGCAGGCGCATCAAAGTTAGCTATCGAAGAGGCTAGCGGTAATCTACAGGACTTTTCCGATCATGATTTAAAGCGCGCATTGACTGACTTACGCGAACTGGAAGGTTTATTTCTCAATACCTTGAGTGAGGTTGCTCATAAAACTCAGGAAGCAACTAAAGCAACGCTAATGGGTTTATTGGAGCATTTGCAAAATAGTGGTTCATCGGTCGGTCATTCAGTGACTAAAATTTTAAGCGATTTACATCATGATTTATCTAAGGGCGGCCGTTTAGAGAAAATACAAGCAGCAGAAATCGCGAAAACAGCCAGCATCAGCTTTGCGCGAATGGCTAGTGGCATGTTATCGGGTATTGCAGATAGCTTAGAAGGCAAAAAATAAATCATTTATTGTGCTGAATTAATTCGACATGTTATTAGAAACTCTAAGCGTTGCCCGAGATTTTGGGCGTATTCATGAAATATCATCTATTCTGATTCGTTATGGTTTTGGTGATATGGTGCGTCGTTTAGGTATCGCGAGTATTGTTGAAAGTGCAGGACATGTTTTAAAGTGGAAAGAAGTTGAGGATTTAACTAAGATTGAGCCACCGGTAAGAGTGCGTCGCGCCTTAGAAGAGATGGGGCCGACCTTTGTTAAGCTAGGACAGATTCTTGCCACGCGTTCTGATTTATTTTCGCCTGAGTGGCTAAAGGAGTTTAAAAAACTTCAGGACCAGGTGCAAACCGTCCCTTACGAAGAGCTTATAGCTCAGGTTGAAGAAGATTTGGGCGCTAAACCTGAGGAAATATTCGCTGAATTTTTATATCAACCGATCGCCGCCGCTTCTATCAGTCAAGTTTATAAAGCACGCTTACATGAGGGGAGTGAGGTTGTTGTTAAGATTCGTCGCCCTGGGATTCGCTCGGTTGTCGAGGCGGATTTGCGTTTGTTGGCTCAATTAGCAGAGATTGCTGAGCAGGAAATTAAAGTATTGCAACGTTATCGGCCTAAAGAAATTGCGCATCAATTTACCTTATCTATGCGTCGTGAGCTTGATTTGGCGGCTGAATGTCGTAATGCTGAGCGCATGATGGCCAATTTTGCCAATGATGCCAATATTGTTTTTCCTAAAGTTTATTGGCAATGGACTAGCGAGCGCATTAATGTTCAGGAATTCATCAATGGCATACATGGTTATGATATTAGTGCGCTTGAACAAGCAGGATTAGATCGCAAGCTATTGGCTAAACGCGGTGTAGAGGCTGTTTTAAAAATGATCTTAGAGGATGGTTTTTTCCATGCTGATCCGCACCCCGGCAATTGTTTTTATCTCAGTGATAATCGGCTCGCATTTATTGATTTTGGTATGGTTGGCCGGTTATCTGAAGAGCGACGTGAACAGGTGTTAAATCTATTGCGCGGATTAATTGATAAAGATTCTTCAAGAGTTATTAAAGTTTTATTGCAGTGGAGCGCGAATGCCCCCGCTCAAAATAGAGATAGTTTTACCCTTGATATTGATGATTTTATAGGTCAATACCATGATATTCCTTTGAAAGAGCTGAAGATCACGGTGCTATTAAATAGACTGACGACTTTATTGCGCGATCATCAGTTAAATTTACCGCCAGATTTAACCTTATTACTTAAAGCATTTATTACTTTAGATGGTTTGGGGCGGCAGTTAGATCCTGAGTTTAACTTGGTTCAGGAGGCGTCGCCGCAATTAAAGCGTATCTTTTTAGAGCGCTATAGTCCTTCTGAGTTGTTTAGGCGAGGTAAAGGTAATCTATTTAGCCTAGCCGAATTATTATCTGATTTACCTCGGGATTTGCACCAATTACTTGAGTCTCTGCGCCATGATTCTTTGGGTGTAAAAATAGATATTAACAAGCCTGTATGGCTGTCCAAAGAGCTCGACCGTTCAATTAATCGCTTATCAGGCAGCCTGGTAACATCTGCTTTAATTGTTGGCAGCTCTATTGTCACGACTGTTCAAGGAGGATCGTCTTCCCTGTTTGGTTTGATGGGCTTTATTGGTGCGTTTGTCGGCGGTATTTGGTTGTTATTTTCCATCTGGCGTAGTGGTTAATATTGATTAAAAGTACATTAATTAGCTGTACTAATGTAAATATTCAGAGCCCCTTTCCTTATCACCTTCTCCCTGAGGGAGAAGGCAGGGATGAGGGGGAGTTAAATAAGGGATTTGTGAATATTTACGTGCTAATAACTTTATTGCAATACGTATATATTATTTCTAGCCAACCTTATCCTTTGAATAGGATTAACATAATGACACTTTATATAATGAAATCTCCAATCAAGACTTCTCCTGTTTATTTTATTAAATGGGTATTCGTCAGTGTGCTACTGATCATGCTAACTGGCTGTGACGGTGCAGCTGAAATACCTAAGGAGCCTATACGTACAGTGCGCGTGGAAGCCGTGTCAGCAAATACTGCCTTAATGCAACGCCGCTTTACTGGGCGTATTGATGCGGTCAGTACTGTTGATTTATCTTTTCAGGTGCCGGGTCGATTAATCAAGTTACCTGCTAAAGAGGGCGTATTTATTGCTAAAGGTAGCGTGATTGCCGCCTTGGATCAAAATGATTTCCGCCTTGCTGTTGAGCAGGCTAAAGCACAGTTTGATTTAGCTAAATTGGATTTAACCCGAAAACGTAATCTGTTGCAATCAGGCTCCCTACCTAAAGCCATGTTAGATCAGGCCGAAACCACGTATAAATTGACTCAAGTCGCATTAGAAACAGCACAGCGTAACCTGGCGTATACTCAAATTATCGCGCCTTTCGATGCCTTGTTAAGTCAGCGTTTAATTGATAATTACACCAATGTTGCTGCGCATCAGCCGGTTGTTCGTGTGCAGGATTTAACTGAGTTACGCGTGCGTATTAATATCCCCGAAAATATGGTCGGACTACTAGAGCGGGTATCGGATTTTAAAGCGGAAGGTATTTTTAAAGACCGACCTGAGCAGCGTTTCCCGCTCAGCTATCGAGAGCATATGACGGAAGCCAGTAGCGTCGCACAGACTTATGAGGTGATATTTGGTTTATCCAGAAAAGAGCATCAGCAAGTATTACCGGGTATGACAGTGATTGTCATTATTAGTAAAGCAGAGAGCAGAGATGCGCCGCAATTAGCCATTCCTGTTTCTGCTATTGACTATGATGAACAAGGCGCCGCTCGGGTTTGGGTTTTTAATCCACAAACTGAAACCGTGAGTGCACGCAAAGTCATCTTAGGTACGATTAAAAAACAAAAAATCCCCGTGCTATCGGGCCTGCAACAAGATGAGCAAATTGTGACTGCTGGCGCACATTTATTGCGCGAAGGTATGTCTGTGCGTCGTTTCGTGGCATTTTAAAAGGATCGCAAGATGAGTTTAGAAATTGCACGTAGCGCTATTGAGCGTCCTGTTAATACTTGGCTATTGATCTTGCTCTGCTTAATTGGCGGGATATGGGGCTTAGACAGTGTCGGTCGTTTGGAGGATCCTGCTTTTACTATTAAACAGGCCTTAGTTGTCACTGCCTATCCCGGAGCTACTGCGTTTGAAGTAGAGCAAGAAGTCACTGAATTGTTAGAATCAAAAATTCAGCAATTACCGCAGATTAAAAGAATTACTTCAAAATCTAAACCGGGAATTTCTGAAATTACCGTTGAAATCAAAGATACTTACGATAAACATACTATGCCGCAAGTTTGGGATGAGTTGCGACGCCGAGTAAGTGATGCACAAAAAGATTTACCGCAAGGGACGCAAGCTTCGATTGTTAATGATGATTTCGGCGATGTCTACGGAATTTTTTATGCGGTCACCGCCCCAAGATTTTCTGCTCAAGAAATTTTGGATATTTCCACCTTTTTAAGGCGCGAACTATTAACGGTTGCCAATGTAGCTAAAGTTGAAACCGCAGGCGAGCGTAAGGAAACGATTTATATCGAAATTTCCAGCGACCGCATTACCCGCTTAGGCTTATCAACGGAACAGGTGCTGGCTATTATCAAGTCGGAAAATACCGTGGCTGATGCGGGTGCTGTCACCATAGAAGGGCGCCGAATTCGCATAGTCTCGGGAGAGGGCTTTGGTTCTTTGGCACAGATTGAAAATTTACGTATTGGAAAACCCGGTACGACGCAACAAATTAGCTTAATTGATATTGCCGATATTAGCCGTCAACCGGCAGAAATTCCCGATCATCTAGTGCGTTTTAATGGCTCTGAAGCTTTTACTTTGGCGGTCTCCGGGGTGGCTGATGCTAATATTGTTGTGGTCGGAACAGCGGTTGAAGCTCGTCTGCAAGAGCTAAAAGCACGCATTCCTTTGGGGGTGGAGATTACCCCTATTTATGAACAGCATAAAGTGGTCGATGACTCGATTAATGGTTTTATTGAAAACCTGATTGTCTCCGTTGCGATTGTTATTTTGGTGTTATGTCTGATGATGGGCTGGCGCATCGGTTTAATTGTCGGCGCGACTTTATTATTGATTGTCTTAGGCACTTTATTGTTTATGAGTCTGTTTGGCATAGATATGGAGCGTATTTCTCTGGGTGCTTTGATTATCGCTATGGGTATGATGGTCGATAACGCCATTGTCGTTGCCGAAGGGATGCTGATTAATATGCAGCGCGGTATGCCAGCGAAAGAAGCGGCTTGCTTGGCGACAAATCGAACGCAAGTGCCGTTACTTGGAGCAACGGTGATTGGTATTATGGCGTTTTCCGGCATTGGTTTATCGTCTGATATTACCGGTGAATTCCTATTTTCCTTGTTTGCCGTGATCAGTTTTTCTTTGTTATTAAGCTGGGTTTTGGCGATTACTGTGACACCGTTATTTGGTTATTTGTTTCTCAAGATAAAAGCAGCCGATAGTCATGCTGATCCTTATGCGAGTCGCGTGTATAAAATTTATGAGGCAGTGCTAAAGGGTGTATTACATGCACGGGCATTGACTATCATTGCTTTAGTGTTGATTACGGTTGCTTGTTTTGCAGGTTTTGGCTCTGTGAAGCAGGAATTTTTTCCCTATTCGAATACACCGCTTTTTTATATCAATTATCAATTGCCAGAAGGCGCAGATATCCGTTCGACGGCTCAGGATATGGCGGAAATTGATGATTTAATTCGCGCTAAAAGCGGGGTCGTTGCTGTCACTAGTTTTATAGGTCGTGGCGCTAGTCGGTATATGCTGACTTATACACCTGAGCAACCGAACAGCTCCTATGGGCAGTTTATTGTGCGCGTTAATGATAGAGCGTTGATTGATGGGCTGGCGGCAGAACTAAAGCAGGAATTAAGTGGTGCTTATCCGAATGCCGAAATACGTACCCAGCGTTTAGTCTTTGGCCCCAGTGTCGGTGCTAAGATTGAGGCGCGTTTTTCGGGATCTGATCCCGCTATTTTACGTCAGTTGGGTACGGCAGCGACTGATATTATGGCGGCGAATGATGGCTTGATTGATATACGTACCAATTGGCGACAAAAAGAACCTGTGCTTGCGCCGGTGTTTAACGCCGAGCGAGCAAGAATTGCAGGTATTGGCCTGAATGAAGTGGCGTTGAGTTTGCAATTTGCAACCACGGGCGTACAGGCGGGTACTTATCGTGAAAATGATAAGCTTATTCCTATTGTTGTTAGACCGCCTGATGCCGAGCGTCACGATCCGAGTCGCTTGAATGACCGCTTGGTTTTTAGTGCGATGACGCAAACTTTTGTACCCATTACGCAGGTGGTTGATCGCGTTGAAACCGTTAGTGAAGATGTCTTGGTGCATCGTCGTAACCGTGTGCGCACCTTGACTGCGCAAGCGGATCCGGCGTTTGGCTTAACCGCAGATCAAGCTTTCAAACGCATTAAAGCGCAAATTGAAGCGATTAATTTACCCGTGAATTATAAAATGGAGTGGGGCGGCGAATATGAAAGCTCGCGTGATGCGCAAACTGCGTTAAATTCTAAGTTACCTGTCAGTATGCTGGTTATGCTGATTATCAGTGTTTTATTGTTCGGCAAAGTGCGACAGCCGTTGATTATCTGGTTGGTTGTGCCGATGTCTGTGTGTGGCGTGGTGATTGGTTTATTGTCCTCAGGCAAGCCGTTTAGTTTTATGGCTCTGCTGGGTTTGTTGAGTTTGTCAGGTATGTTGATGAAAAACGCGATTGTTTTAGTGGATGAAATTGACACGCAAATTGCCGAAGATAAAGATCATTATGATGCCATTATCCACGCCAGCGTTAGTCGTATTCGTCCTGTATTTTTAGCGGCAGGGACAACTATTCTTGGTATGTTGCCTTTATTAAATGATGCTTTTTTTGCCAGTATGGCGGTGACCATTATGGGCGGCTTGGCGTTTGCAACATTATTGACCTTAATTGCGGTGCCGGTATTGTATGCTTTGTTCTTTAAGATTAAGCCTACGCGGGCTTAATAATAGTGTTTTGCTTTACTTGGCTGGGCGGGGCTTAGTCCGCTTTTGCTTATTTGCTGATCTGACGCGCTGATTTTTATGAGTCAATGACTGGTGATTTTTTAATTCGCTTTAGCTTGTATTCTATCTGAAGCGTGGCTAACATCAGTTATCTATAAAGGGGGTTGAGCAGGGCCTATTTCGATAATGTTGACTAAGTCATTAATTTGTAATTGACCTTGTTGGTCATGTAAGGCATTTTGACCGAAATAGACTTTGCTTTGCCATTTTCGTGTGCGGGATAAGGTGCGCAAGGGTTCTTTGTTGTTGATAGCTGTTTCAGGGTCGATTTGTGGTACGGAGCAGCGTGAGCAAGGTTTGGGTAAGCGAAAGTTAACAGTGCCTATGCTGATTTTTCGCCAGGTATCTTCGGCGTAACTAGCGCAGTCAGCAATCACTAAGTTAGGGCGAAAGCGTTGCATAGAAAGATCTAAACCCATCTGTTGATTGAGTAAAGCCAGTGATGCTTCAGAGGTGATTAGAAAAGGAAAACCATCGCTAAAAGCAGTTTGATCATTGGCAAGGGCGTATTTTTGATTGACTGTGCGAATGCTGGTTTTGGCTTGATGCACTAAACGGCAGGGTATTTGTAAAAAATCACTGAACCACTGATCTGCTTCTGAACCGATTAATTGTGCGGTGCATTGGTCATCCCAGACTGTTGCCGTCACTGTTTGTAAATTCTGAGCAGGTTCTAGGGATAAAGTTAAATCTTTTTGCTCGGGCGCTGAGACGATTAGTTGCTGGCCTTTGATCTGGGTTTTTATTAGCGTCATTTTAGGTGTATGGCGCTGCGATAAGAACTGCTGTTGGCTGTCTATTAACATCCATTGTCTATCGTATTTTAGCCCTGTCTCAGTTACTTCCCAGGCATTAACTTGAATGCCAGTAACGGACTTAATAGGATAAATAAAAATAGCACTGAGGCGAGGCATAAAAGATTATCCTAATAAGCTTTTAACCGCTGTGTCGGTTATTTTTCCTGCTTGAGCATCAATGGCTTGGCTAGGATCTTGGGTTATATTACTCTGTAATTGAACGATTTGTTGTCGTGGGTCTATCTCTGTTTCAGAGCTGACTTTAGTGCTTTCGTTGTCAGTATTAGAAAGTGCTATAGCGGCCGCAGAAAAAGTTACCGTATCAGTACTTTGCTGTGTTGATGAACTAGTGCTTTGAGTATCATTAGGTGTAGCTGCGGTTGTACTGGGTTCCGCTACTTTAATAGTTGAGGCATTAAGTGCGCTATTTAGGTCAGAGGTATTGATCGCCATGTTAAATCTCCCTTGTTAAGGTTAATTGCTAGAGAGCAATGGTAAAGTTTTCTGCATCAGAAATAAGGTGGTCGATAGCTGTATGTTGCGTTTTATCAAAGACCAAACCATATTTAGTTGTACTGTAAAGACGTACTACTTTGGCTGGAATTAAGCAGGCATAATCTGCTGTTAGTTCTAGATTTAATACTACTTTAGTATTCATTGCTAGTTTGTATTCAGTGGCGATACAAATCCCTTTGGAACTAATGTCTAAAACATTGATTGGGATATCTTTGCTTATTTTAAGCCACTGTTTTGGCGTGAGTGTCGCTTTTATGTCGCTTTTTTTATAGCGAACTGCTTTGCGCAAACTTGTTGAGGTCGGCTCACTGAGTGGAGCAAAAATATCATCAGACATATTCTAAGTGTAACTATAAGGTTGGTATTTACAATAATAGCTTTTATTAATATAGAATACCAATGACTATTTTTATGAACTTAATGTAATTTCAAGAAAGTTCTGCTATTTTACTATTACTAGGATGATTTTTTTGTGAGTAAATTGACTTTAAAAGAGATGATAACTAATTTATTGCATTTATTTCTGCTGCCAATGCTGTTATTTGTGGCTTTATTTAGTAGTCAGGGGATTGCTGAGATCAAGCAAGAAATAAAAATTGCTTATTTAACTCAGGAAAAACAAGTACCCGCTGCTTTGTCTAATCTTGCCCCTTTTATTGTCGATAAAGGCTTGCAGGGCGCTTTATTAGGGATCAAAGATAATAATACGACGGGGCAGTTCACAGGGCAGAATTATTTTTTAAAACAAGTGATTGTGCCATTATCTGCTGATGTTCAAGACGCATTCAGTGCTTTATTAAAAGAGGATTATCAGTTAATTATTGTTAATTTGCCGGTTGCACAATTAGTTCAGGTTCAGCGGCTTAATAATAACCAAGCTCTGCTTTTTGATGTGGCGACACGTAACGATGCTTTTCGGCAAACGCAGTGTTTAAGTGATGTATTACATATTTTGCCTAGCCGCGCGATGCGCGCTGATGCTTTAGCACAATACATGCTGAAAAAACGCTGGCATCGTTGGTTTTTAGTGGTCGGTGCAACACCTGAAGATGAGCTTTATGCGCAAGCAATAAGGCGCTCAGCTAAGCGATTTGGCATGAAAATTATTGTCGAAAAGAAATGGTTACATAGTTATGATGCAAGACGCACTGCACAATCAGATATTCCGGTATTTACCCAAGTAGATGATTATGACGTACTTGTGGTAGCGGATGAGCAGGGTTTATTTGGTGAATATATTAGTTATCGCACTTGGTTGCCGCGTCCTGTTATAGGTACTCAAGGTTTAGTTGCTACCGCTTGGCATCTAGCTCATGAGCAGTGGGGCGCCGTACAAATTCAAAATCGTTTTAGAGCCTTAGCAGGGCGGCAGATGGAAGAGGAAGATTATGCCAGTTATTTAGCTGTGCGAGCGGTTGGCGAGGCGGTGACGCGTACTAAATTGGTTGATGCTAGTCAGGTAAGGGCTTATTTATTAAGTGAACGTTTTAAATTGCAAGGCTATAAAGGCAATCCGCTTAGTTTTAGACCCTGGAATGGACAGTTACGTCAGCCGGTCTTATTGGCGGCGCCGACCTCATTAGTGGCGGTGCCACCTTTGGATGGTTTTTTACATCCTAAAAATGAACTCGATACGTTAGGCTATGATCAGCCTGAAACTCAATGTCAATAATAAGGAATCAATATGGAAATTAAAGCTATTTTACTCAGTAGTCTGTTGTTATTTACTTCGCTTGCGACAGCCGAAACAGTGTTTGTTACTTTGGAAAAAGATAATGCCATTGCTGTGGTTGATCCCATTGCGGGCAAATTGCTTCAGACAGTTAATGTTGGGCAAAGACCGCGCGGTATTGCGCTGAGCAAGGATCAGCAGACTTTATATATCGCAACTAGTGATGAGGATGCAGTGATTGAAGTGGATGCCAATACCTTGCAGGTTAAAGGTAAGCTTCCATCTGGCCAAGATCCGGAAACGTTTGCTATTAACAGTCAAGGGACACGGATGTATGTGTCTAATGAGGATGATAATCAGGTAACTGTAATTGATTTGCTTACTAAACAAGTCATTCAGCAAGTGACTGTTGGTGTCGAGCCTGAGGGTATTGCGGTAAGTCCTGATGGGCAGTGGATTGTTAGCACCTCAGAAACGACCAATATGGTGCATTGGATTGATGGGGTAAGTCATGAAATTAAAGCGAATACCTTGGTTGATCCACGACCTAGGGCCTTAAGTTTTACTGCTGATGGCCAGCAATTGTGGGTGACTTCGGAAATTGATGGCACTTTAATGGTGATTGATGTGGCCAGTAAAGAAATTGTGCAGCGTGTGCATTTTTCTGTGCCGGGTTTGGGACAAGAAAAAATTCAACCTGTAGGGGTCTTGATCGATGATAAAAGGCAGTGGGCTTATGTTGCCTTAGGCCCTGCCAATCGCGTTGCTGTGGTCAATGCGCAAAACTTTGCAGTGGAAAAATATTTACTGGTCGGTGCACGTGTCTGGAATTTGGCGTTTTCGCCAGCGCAAGAGCGTTTGTATACGACTAACGGTATAAGTCATGATATTTCTATTATTGACTTGGAAAAGCATAAGGTCACTAAGTCAATTGCTGTTGGCCGTTACCCATGGGGAGTTGCTGTAAAACCATGAGTGAAATTGCATTAGATGTCGCGAGATTAAGTTTTTCTTACGGTAAACAACAGGTTCTATATGATTTAAGTTTTCAGGTTGAAGCGGGACAGTGCTGTATTTTGTTGGGCCCGAATGGCGCTGGAAAAAGTACTTTATTTTCATTGATCACTCGATTATATGCTTACAAGCTCGGTGAGATTAATTTAGCCGGCTTTAATATCCAAAAAAAGCCATTAAAAGCGTTGGGTAAATTAGGTGTGGTATTTCAGCAAACGACCTTGGATTTAGATTTGACCGTGCAACAAAATTTGCGCTATCACGCGTCTTTGCAAGGAATAGGCAGAAACAAAGCCAATGCAAATATTCAAGAGCAGTTAGAGCGGCTAGGTATGTATGAGCGTCGAGCTGAATTGGTGCGTCAGTTAAATGGCGGGCATAGGCGACGCGTGGAAATTGCGCGAGCTTTATTGCATAAGCCGAGTGTCTTGTTGCTTGATGAGCCAACTGTGGGTTTAGATGTGCCAAGCAGAGAATCAATCGTGCAGCATGTGCATCAATTAAGCCAGGAAACTGATTTAGCTGTGCTTTGGGCAACGCATCTCATGGATGAAGTCTATGATACTGATAAATTAGTTATTATTCATCAGGGAAGGTTGCAGGCTCAAGGGGCAAAGGAGGAGGTTATGCGCAAGGCTCAGGTGAGTAATCTTAACGATGCATTTTTTAACTTAACTCAAGGTAAAAGCTAATGCGTATTTTTCATTATTGGTTTGCCTTGTGGGGTATTGTTGCTCGTGAATTGTTACGGTTTGTTAAGCAAAAAGAGCGCTTTCTTTCGGCGCTGGTACGGCCTTTAATCTGGTTATTTGTTTTTGCTGCGGGATTTAGGGCGGCGTTAGGGATTGCTATTATTCCACCGTATGAAACGTATATTTTGTATGAGGTGTATATCACGCCTGGATTAATTGGCATGATTCAGTTATTTAACGGTATGCAAAGCTCTTTGTCGATGGTTTATGATCGCGAGATGGGTAGTATGCGTATTTTATTGGTCAGTCCTTTGCCGCGTTGGTTTCTGCTAGTATCTAAATTATTGGCGGGCGTTTTTGTTTCTGTGTTGCAAGTTTATGTGTTTCTTGGAATTGCGTGGTTTTATGAAATACAAGCGCCTTTAGAGGGTTATTTATGGCTATTACCAGCTTTATTGTTGACGGGATTGATGTTGGGAGCATTAGGTTTGTTGTTGTCGTCATTTATTAAGCAATTAGAGAATTTTGCTGGGGTAATGAATTTTGTTATCTTTCCGATGTTTTTTATGTCGACTGCCCTGTATCCTTTATGGAAATTACAAGAATCGAGTGAGTGGCTATATAAGTTGGCTGAATATAATCCTTTTTCTCAAGCTGTCGAGTTTTTAAGATTTGCCTTGTATGGGCAATTTAATCAAGCGGCCTTTTACTATACGGTGGCGGCATTTGCGCTATTTTTGCTCCTTGCTATTATTGGTTACAACCCTTCAAAAGGAATGATGCAGCGAAAAGGTCGGTAACATGGCTTTTGTGCAAATAATCAAATGAGGAATATGTGAGAAACTCTTTTTTTCTGGTGATCCCTGGGCAACAGGAGGATCCAGTACGCTTAGAATTATATACAGAGGCGGCATTGAAACAGTGGGTGGATGAGCTTCCAAGAGCTAATCTTTCGCTATCGACCCGCCTTTTGCATGATTTTTTGCAGGAGAGTAATAAATTGCTTATGACGCCGCACCAACGGCTCGATTATCTGGAGCTGCTGCGCCCTTGTTGTCTTGCCATAGAGGAGGATTTGCGCTCGCGTTTAACTAAGACAGGGTTCCCGAAAAGTGACAATGAGCATAAAATTTATATGATTTTAGTTGCAATTGAACGAGAATTTTCAATTGGCTACTGGACGGTTGTCAAGGAGCAGACGCGTCGAGAAATTAGTTGGTTTCAAGGTAAAGATGTTGCTTTAGCTATTCAGCGAGTTATTAAAGGCTTAACTAGTATTGTTATTAGTCAATATATTATGAGCTTGCCTATTCCCGAGTGGGTTTGGATTGACCTGCATTCTTTGTATAGGCTGGGCGTGAAAATAAAAAAAGAAGTGACTAAAGTGCCTGATCAGTCGTGTTTGGTGAATCACAGTAGCACAATTCAAGATAGTTATAAGCAATGTATTCTACTTAGTCTTGCTGATCCAACAGGTTTAATGCCTAAGGAAATGCAGCAGGTTTATGAGTTTACAGAGCTATTGAGTGCAATAATTGCTTTTGATCATCAAGGGATCAAGGGTGTGCAGCGGCAATGTGTTATTTTCCCAGATGAAGATAGGCCGGCATTTTTTGTGAACCAAGATAAATTGGCACATAGCGATACGGTTTTATATGTTGATTTTACAAAGTTAAATAAAGTTTTTCAGAAAAAAGAAAAGCTGAAAAATGATGTCGATGGGCGCTATAGTACCTTGAGGTTATCACCTAGGGCGGATAGATTACCTCGTGAGTTGCTTGATTACTTGGATGTGCGCTGGCAAGGGGTTCCTTTAGTAGGTGGGCCGATTTTTGCTGATCGCTTAAGTCGGTATTTTTCCATAGGTTTAAATTCTGCCTATGAATTGCAGCGTTCAACTGCTAATGGTGCGCAAGACCCAGTCTCTGCCAAGGAATATCTTGCTGAGACTGCTTCGGAGCGAGCTTTAATCTGTAGTTTCGATGATCCAGGTATGTTATCGATTGGTAGTTTTATTAGTTTCAGAAAAGTTGACCAGCCTCGTCATAATCGTTCTATCGGCATTGTTAATAAAGTTTCGATGCACAAAAGCACCGGTAAGGCGCAGTTTGAAGTGTTTTTGTTAACTCAGCATGCCTTTATTGCTGAATATATTGATATGAAAGAGTCAGGCAAAGGCGAATTGCAGAAAGCTTTAATTTACGGCGTTAAAGCTTCAGGTGAGGAGGAGAAAAGTTTCCTTATCGTTGAGTCATTTATGTTAAAAGAGTCAAGTGTAGTAAGGTTGTATTTGAATGAAAAAAACTTTCCTATTATTTTGCGTGATCGAAAAAACATAGGCTTAGGCTATTGGCAGTTTGAATGTCGGCAGTTAGAAGAACAAGAGGTTGCAAGCAAGGCCAACAAAGGTTACGATTTCATATAGTTGTCTAAAGACGACTATCAATAATAAAAAATTAAATAGAACAATGAGGGGTTACTATGAGTGAAGATAAATCAACTGAATCAGACGATGCTATAGAAAATAGTAATGAGACTATTGAGGGTGTAGTCGAAGATATCAAGGGAACTGTTGAAGAAGTGGTTGATGCAGTTGAAGGTGCGATAGATGATGCAAGGCCACCATTAATGAAGCTTAAAGATGAAAATCCTAAGTTATTTTACGGCGCTCTCGTGGGTGTTGTCGTTGTTTTAGCTGTGGTTTTTATGTCCGGAGGTGATAATCGGAGTAAGCAGCATGCTTCGCAGATGACATACGCCGTTGGCCAGTCTTATACTTTGCAAGCAGCCAATGCGCTTACAGATACAACGGTAAAAATTTTAAAGGTACCAGGTCAAATGGCGTCATTTGATAATGACAGTGATGTTATTTGTAGTGCGCCAACAGGAACGTCTGTTCTTGCGAGAAGTTTTCAGGATGCTTTTGGTACTAAGCAGTTGTTCGTGCAAGTTGAAATACAGCAAGAAGCGGGTGATTGTCGTCAGGGCGTGAAGGGCTGGGCGCTAAAAACAAATTTAAAATAAATTTGTAATAGGGTGTTGACATGGAGCTAAAACACCTTATAATAAGAAATTCTTACAGAGCGGGAATAGCTCAGCGGTAGAGCACAACCTTGCCAAGGTTGGGGTCGCGAGTTCGATCCTCGTTTCCCGCTCCAAGAAATTTTAAAGCCGCAAAACATCGCGGCTTTTTTATTCTTCTCTATAAGAATAAAAGGCTGCTTAGCAAAACGGTTATGCAGTGGATTGCAAATCCATCTAAGGCGGTTCGACTCCGCCAGTAGCCTCCATAATAAATATTTTGAATGCGGGAATAGCTCAGCGGTAGAGCACAACCTTGCCAAGGTTGGGGTCGCGAGTTCGATCCTCGTTTCCCGCTCCAAAATATCTTATCAAGATTAGGCGTAGGGTCAATCTCGTTGGCCTTCGTTGCTCCTAAAGATTTATTGCATCATTGTTTCTGCGCTTATCTGCTACTTTCTGTGTATTCCTGAATTTTGATTTTTTTCTAAAAATATCGCGTTTCCTTTGTTTTTGCGATTACTTTAGTTGCATCTGATATTTAGCCTGTATCGTACTTTTCTGTCTGACTGCACAGCAACGCCTGATTGTTGTCCAGCAAAGGTATGTCTGTTGTGTTGTGTCTTTAGTCTTTTATGCTGCGAATTCTTTGTCGTATATAGGCTGTTGAGTGAAATGCGGAATACTCCCGTCTCTATTTTCCCAATTAGATGAGCTTTATGCAGGCGCACTGATGGATTTAAAGGTATTTTCAGGGCAGCTGAGGCTGTGAACCGCTAACAGAGAAGGCGGGTGTATTGATTTTTAAACTGAAACTAAAGTGCGTGAATATGGGGTGCTTTTTGCACGTCCATCTCGACTGTAGGTGTTGGTTGTTTGTGGCTTGCCTTTTAGTATGCTCAAGATGCGCTGGGTATGCTGGTTTAAGATATGAATGCTTGCGCCATTTTGCTCATTAAGCGTGCGACATTTCTTGGACAGTTCGCTCAATTTTTGCCAGTTACTTAATGATTCTGTTGTGTCTATATCGGTTTGCTTGGCAATAGCAAAATATTGAATCATGCCATCTTGTTTGCTTAGTTTTTCTGATACAAGTAGTTGCTCGACTTGGCTAGTAAATGTGTTTAATTCGCTGACTAATACATTTTTTTTTTGCACAATTAAATCAAGTGCTTGAGTTTGTCCTTTTGCTTTCAGGAGTATAGATTCTTCATTTAGCAATTGATAGAGTTGCTGAGTGTTATTGAGTGCGGTGGCGATTAGTTTTGTAGCAAGGGGGTGTGTTTTATGGATCATGATAATTAACCTGTAGTGGAAAGTTCTCGTTCAGATGCGATGATGTTGTTTGCTAATTTTTCGTTATCAATCTTATAGTTGCCATTTTCTATAGCAGATTTAAGTTCTGCAACACGCTCTGCATTGACTGTAGGTGTTGATTTTAATGTGCTAAAAGCGGCTTCAATCGATAAATTAACCGAGTCAGTAACTTTGGTTTTTTCTGTTTCTATTGCTGGTTTTGAACTTATTTTATTGTTCAAATTTTGATTTGTTTCTATCGCTGATGTTTTGTTGGTAATTTCTACTTTCATGACGGACTCCTGCAAATATTTTTCTATGCCAGTTTGTCGGCCAATGTACTTAAAACTTTAATAATTAACAGAAATAGTGCCTGCTTTAGTGATAGTGCCTTCAACGACTTTTTTGCTTTTATTGTTTCTTGCTTGTATTTTCTCCCCTAAACTTCCGGACATTAATGCTTTTCCTGGCATTTTTATGCTAAATGAAGGTGAAAAGGCGTGAATGGTTACTTGTTCTCCTTTTTTGATAAGTTGTGGGTGAGTAAGGTGTGAAGGTTGTAATATGTCGCCTGCTCGTAGATTGCGTGTAGCGAGTTGATGCTTGATTTGCTGGTAGTTGGTAAAGTAACCGTGATGCAGTTTAGCTGTCGATTTCTTGACTAAAACAATATTATTTTGGCTAATCACGGTATTTCGTTTTAATGCTTGTTTAAGTGCAAGTACGTTTATATAGGTTGTTAATTTGGCTGAATGAAAGAGAGACCATTTTTGTTCGCCATTACAGCTTACGCCTATTGATAGTATGCCAGCTTCAATTTTTTTGTCATGACTGTAAATATCGAGAGGAACACTACAGTTTGCTAGTTTGAGTCTGCTATCTAAGTTATTGACTTGAATTTCATAGTCTTGAGTGGTGTCGATATTGGCTTCGATAAATTGAGTTATCGCTGTTTGTATAGCATTAATCGACTGATATTCTTGCGCGTATAGGATTTCTGTTGATAGCAAGAAAGGAATTAGGATGAAAACTAAGCATGTCTGTTTCTTTTTAGGCGTCATAATATTGGCTTATGTGTGAATTCATTATTTACTAATGCACTATTGATGCCAAAAAAATAATCAAGTAGTGTGCTTGTTAGTCGCTATAATACTTTTATGGTGAGGGTAGTTCCATTGTCTTGTTTTTGGGTTAATTGGGTAAGAGGTTTTTATGGCTGGAATTTTAGATGGCGTTGACCAACGAACTAAGTTGGCGGGGCATAATCGCTTTGAATTATTACTTTTTAAGTTGGCAGGTAGGCAGCGCTTTGGTATTAATGTTTTTAAAGTTCAAGAAGTTATTCAGTGTCCTGCTTTAACGCAACTTCCTAAAGCACATTCAGTGATCTGTGGGGTGGCGCATTTGCGTGGAAAAACGATTCCAGTTATGGACTTATCAATGGCAATTGGTATGAGGCAAATTGATCGAGAAGCTAATAACTATGTGATTGTGACCGAATATAATCGTAGTACTCAAGGATTTATGGTTAGTTCGGTTGACAGAATTATTAATATAGGTTGGGATCAGGTTAATGCGCCGCCAAAAGGTGCTGGGCGTGAGGGGTATTTAACGGCAGTGACTCGATTTGAAGATGAACTTATCGAAGTTATTGATGTTGAAAAGGTCATGAAGGAGGTCATTGGCGGTAGCGAGGAAGTTTCTGAAGGGGTTTTAGCTGATAATGTTGTCGAGGATAATGCTAATGATCATGTACTGATAGTGGATGATTCTTCAGTCGCTAGAAATCAGGTTAAGCGAGTGCTTGAGCAAATTGGCATACGCTGTACTTTATTAAAGGATGGCCTGGAAGCGTGGGAGCATGTTCAGGAGCTAAAAGAGCAAGGTATTGATGTTGCTGCGTATTATACAATGATTATTTGTGATGTTGAGATGCCTCGTATGGATGGCTATACTTTTGCCTCGAAGGTAAAAGAAGATCCTGAATTGAAAAAAGTGTATCTGATTTTACATACGTCTTTAAGTGGTGTATTTAATACGGCAATGGTGGAAAAAGTCGGTGCAAATGAGTTTTTGGCTAAATTTAAGCCTGATGCCCTAGCTGAGTCAGTGCAAAAGCGTTTGCGATCATTTCATGAGCATTCTAGTGATTAATTTGTAACTCTATACTTAGATATATTTTTTTATGTGAATATAAACTCCTGATATATGGATATTACTCTGAAAGAATATAGCGATTTTCAGCATTTTCTTAGACGCTCTTGCGGGATTGAAATTGGTGAAAATAAGCAATACTTAGTTAAAAATCGTTTGGCGAGTGTTCTTCGAGAATTTAATTTAACTTCCTTTTCTGAATTGTTATCTCATTTAGATGTGAACTCTGTATCTTCTAATCGATTAAAATCTAAAGTGATTGATGCTATGACCACTAATGAAACTTTTTGGTTTAGAGATGATTCACAATTTCTAGCTTTAAAGAATGAACTGCTGCCCGAGCTTTTTTTGCAAACGAAAGGTGTAGTAAAAATTTGGTCGGCCGCTTGTTCTTCGGGACAGGAGCCGTACACAATCAGCATGTGTGTCGAAGAAATGACGCGCTCTATAGGCTCGCCGTTTAATGTGCAAATCCTCGGTACCGATATTTCTGAAACTATCTTGAATGAAGCGCGTACCGCTATTTATTCGGATATGGCAATTAATCGAGGCTTGGAGAGCAAGGAGTATTTCCGAAAAGTGGATGCTGGGCATCAGTTAAAGTCAGAAATTTCCCGACGAGTTCGATTTCAACAATTAAATTTGTTGCAATCTTTTTCTGGTATAGGGCGTTTTGATGTTATTTTTTGTCGCAATGTTTTGATCTACTTTTCGGATGAAGTTA
Source organism: Methyloprofundus sp. (assembly GCA_014859465.1). GTDB lineage: Bacteria > Pseudomonadota > Gammaproteobacteria > Methylococcales > Methylomonadaceae > Methyloprofundus. The sequence goes on along the minus strand of JACUUF010000020.1, from coordinate 17,908 downwards.
AAAGAGATATTTTGCGTAGATTGGTTGATGCACTTGAGCCGGGTGGCTATTTATTTTTAAGTAGTACTGAGTCAGTTCCTATGGATATGATGACTCTTTCACCGGTTAGAGGTAAGCAGGCGCGCTATTTTAAAAAAGTCGGATGATTGTTAGTGACTTAACAAAGTGAACTTTGGTTGGTATTTTGTTCATTAGGCTCGCCAAGTTTGAGCTTTATAAGCTGGTAAAATTTAACCCAATCGAAAAAAATCCCCGGATCTGTTTTACGCTGTGGCGCAATGTCACTGTGTCCGATGATATTTTCTAGGCATAGCTTAGGGTAAGTATGCATTAGACAAGGAATCAGTGTGGTAAGTTGCTGATATTGTATTTCGGTATAAGCTGTGTCCACTGTCCCTTCTAATTCAATGCCGATAGAGAAGTCATTGCATTTCTCTCGTCCTTTATAGCATGAAGCTCCTGCATGCCATGCGCGCTGATCAAACGGTACGTATTGAGTGATTGCGCCGTTGCGCTTAATAAGTATGTGGCTAGAGACTTCTAGGTGGCAAATTTCAGGAAAGCTAGAGTGCTCGGCTGCGTTAAGTTGATTGGTGAATAGTTTATCAATATAAGGCGTATCAAATTGCCCTTCGGGTAAGCTAATGCAATGAATCACAATTAATGAAATGTCAGTTGGGTCAGTGCGTTGGTCGCAGTTTGGCGAGGCTATTTGTTGTGCTGATGTTAGTAAGTTATTTTTAATACGCATGATAAGTCTGGTGATGCTTTTGTTATTCAATTGGCTGTCTTATCGCCATTTAATAATACCTGAAAATTTGCTGTTGAGTGACTTGGAGTCTTAATTGTAAGTTAATTTCCAGTGCTTTAATTTCCTGCTTATTTTAATCGCATAATATTTAAAATATTGCTTTGTTTTTTTGCTGATTCTGTTTGAGAAGATAAGCAATAGTCTGAGTTGTCGTATCTTCTGTTCTTTATTCGTAAATATTCACAGGCCTCTTATTTAACTCCCCCTCATCCCTGCCTTCTCCCTTAGGGATAAGGTGATAAGGAAAGGGGCTCTGAATATTTATCTTTGATCTGGAGTTTGAATCCGCTAGATATATAAAATATATCTATTATCAAGGACTACATTCTATGGAATAATGCGCACACAGAGTTATAGGCTTGCTACATGATCTTGCTGTTGGTTTTTATAGGTGTTGGTCGTGTCTGCGTTTGTATTTCTAGTAAGGCTTGAATGTCTTTGGTGTATTAAACTAAATAATTGGTGAGAGAATAAACGATGATTGAATTTGGAATAATTGTAGCGGCTGTGATTTTTATATGGCTTTACGTGGCTAAAAGCGCGACAGCAACGACTCAGTCGGAAGAGTCTGTAGTCGTCGAGCAAGAACAGAACGTGGCAGAGGTTGCTGAGGTTACTCTAGACGCAAAGGTCGAGCCAGTTACCGAGGTAGTTGCTCATGAAGTCGCGCAAAACTGTGTTGCAGTGAGTGTGGTGCCGCAAGATTCAACGCTAAGACGTCATTATTTACAAAACTTGGCAGCTCAAGAGCCTTGTGTTGAGGCGATTGCTGTCAGTGTTAATGCTAATGCCGCAGTAAGAATTCCGGAAGATGTGGTTTTAAGACGTCATTTTACTCAACAGTTGTTTGCTGAAGTTGCTGCTACGATGCTAGATAGACCGACTGATTCAACTCTAAAACGTCATTATGATGCTCAGTTATCTAGTGCTGTTGCTGATAGGTTAGCAGCATTAAAATAAAGGCTTAGATTTAATTTAACCTTAATCGAGGTAAGTTATTACACTGAAACGATTCCAGGAAATTTATTGTTTACGCTCATAAATTTTTTATGGTTATGTTGCTGTTATGATGATTTGCCTTGATTGCTTTTAGGAGTCCTCGCTTCTTATTTTTTCGCTTAAAATAGGCTTTATAATTCATGGCTTTAGTCTGTTTTTAGCATCTTAGCTTTAATTCTTTATTCTGGAATAGTGCATGAATTATACCCCTCCTATAAATGTTAAACCCTTTCTTGATGAAGATGTGGGTAGTGGTGATATTACTGCAGCCATTATTTCTGAAACCATGCAGGCAAGCGCTAAGGTCATCACGCGTGAGTCAATGGTCTGTTGTGGTCAGGATTGGTTTAATGCTGTTTTTAAAGAATTAAATGCCGATATAGAAATTGATTGGCTGGTCACAGAAGGGCAGTGGGTTGAGGCGGGCACGCTTTTATGTACGTTGCGCGGTTTGGCCCGACCTTTATTGACTGGAGAGCGTACTGCGCTGAATTTATTGCAAACTTTGGCAGCAACGGCAACTTGTGCGCGGCAATATGCCAATGCAGTTGCAGGCACTGAGTGTAAGGTTTTGGATACACGCAAAACCATTCCAGGTTTGCGCGATGCGCAAAAATATGCGGTTGTTTGTGGCGGTTGCCATAATCATCGAATAGGTTTGTATGATGGTGTTTTAATTAAAGAAAACCATATTATGGCAGCAGGCTCTATTGCTAAAGCGGTAGCTAAGGCAAGGCAAATTAGCGATAAATGGGTGGAAGTGGAAGTAGAGAATATGGATGAGCTACAGCAAGCCTTAGATGCCCAGTCGGACCGAATTATGTTAGATAATTTTTCTGTACCACAGTTATTAGAGGCGGTGAAAAAAGTTGCCGGAACTATCCCTTTAGAGGCTTCGGGGAATATTTCTTTAAGTAATATTCGTGAGATTGCGGAAACTGGCGTGGATTATATTTCCATTGGCGCTTTGACTAAAAGTGTAATAGCGATCGATTTGTCTATGCGTATTGACTTGGTAACTGAGTAATGCAGAAGATGGATAAGTTATTGCAGCAGATGCTGAGCCAAGGAGTTTATGTTGTCGGAGTGGCCGAAGGTTTGGAAACCAATGCTTTTACTGCGGCTTGGGTGATGCAAGTTTCGTTTGCACCGGTATTATTGGCTATTAGTATTAATCCAGAGCATCACTCGTATCAATTGCTGAAAAATGCTGGCGTTTGTAGTGTTAATGTTTTAAGTCAGCAGCAAATGTCACTAGCCGAGCATTTTGGGCAGTCAGGTCTTGAAGATAAAATGGCACGGGGAACTTGGATTTTGGCAGCAACGGGAGCGCCTGTATTGCAAGAAAGTTTGGCATATTTTGACTGTAAGGTCAGTCATGAAGTCGCTGCCGGCGACCATCAGTTGGTCATTTGTGAAGTGATTGAAGCTAGGCAATTAAATGTTGGCATCCCCATGTTATATAGCGATACCGGAACTATGGATAATAGTGCCGAACTTTATCAGTAGATGGCCTGCTTTGCTCTATTAAGTAAACGATAAACTACACTCATCTAACGCTTGGGTGAAAGTATGAATGCAAATAAAAGAATATGTATTCGCGTTGCTGAATGTTTGTCGGTAGAAATCGAGAACGATTTGGGTGAGCGGATACATGGGGTAACTAGCGACATATCTAATCAAGGTATTGGTGTGTGCTGTAGTACCGATGACCGAAACCGAATAACGCCGCAAGGTGATTTTGTTAAGCAAGGGCGTCCGGTAGAGGTTCAGGTTTATTTGAAATTTCCTGGTACGTTAGAGCTTAGTGAGCTAATGAGTGTGCGTTGCGGTATCGTTTATTCTCGAAAACTCGCGCAAGATCAGTGTCAAGTTGGGATGTGTTTTTTAAGCATGGATGCTAATACAGAAGTTCGTTTGACTCAATTTATTCAAACTAGAAGGCTAGCGCATGTGAGCTAGGAGTAAATTTTTTGAGGAATATTGGCGGGCGGTTTCTCCCATAATACAATTTCTTAAATGATATGTTTTAACATTTAAGGGGAAGTTTCAGCAGGCTCATGCGTAGCATCAGTTATTAAGTGGAATACCCCACTATAATCAGAAATTATAAAAATCTTAATGACCGCGCACTGATAATTCAGTAAAATCATAACAATTATTCGGTTTTTCGGATAGCTGATATGATCAGACGTAATTTATTCTATAACGGGAAGGGCCGCAAGGTGCTTCCCGTTTTGCACATTTAAGGTGGCTTATTTTGAACAAACCTGCACTATTAATGTTGGAAGATGGGACAGTATTTTATGGGGTGTCGGTAGGCGCAGATGGCTGTTCTGCTGGAGAAGTGGTGTTTAATACATCTTTAACAGGGTATCAAGAAATCCTAAGCGATCCTTCTTACGCCAAGCAAATTGTAACCTTAACTTATCCGCATATTGGTAATGTTGGGACAAATGATGAAGATAATGAGTCGTCTGGGGTTTTTGCTAGCGGTTTAGTGATTCGTGATTTACCGGTCGTTGCTAGTAACTGGCGCTCAGAAAAAAGCTTGTCAGATTATTTGCGCGATAATAATGTGGTTGCGATTGCTGAGATTGATACACGTCAATTGACTCGATTGCTGCGTGATAAAGGCGCGCAACGCGGCTGTATTATTGCAGGCGATGTTTGTGATGAAGTTGTCGCCAAGGCTGCGATAAATGCCTTTCCTGGATTGAAAGGTATGGATTTGGCGAAAGAAGTCACCGTTACTGAAGCTTATGAATGGACGGAAAATACTTGGAATTTAGAGGCAGGTCATACCCCAGCCGAAAATCTTACTAAGCATGTCGTCGCGTATGATTTTGGTGTAAAACGTAATATTTTACGTTTATTAGCTAATCGTGGTTGTCGTGTGACTGTTGTCCCCGCTACAACACCTGCGACTGAAGTATTGGCAATGAATCCAGATGGCGTGTTCTTGTCCAATGGTCCCGGAGATCCAGAGCCTTGTACTTATGCGATTGACGCGGTTAAAACAATTTTAGAGCAAAAAATTCCTGTTTTTGGTATTTGCTTAGGGCATCAAATATTGGCCTTGGCTTGTGGCGCTAAAACCGAAAAAATGAAGTTTGGGCATCATGGCGCTAATCATCCTGTGCAACAAAAATCAACTGGCCGTGTGATGATTAGTAGTCAAAATCATGGTTTCGCTGTGGATGAAAAAACCTTGCCAGATAATTTACAAGCGACTTTCCATTCTTTATTTGATGGCAGTTTGCAAGGAATTGCACGTATTGATATTCCTGCGATGAGTTTTCAAGGTCATCCTGAAGCTAGCCCGGGCCCGCATGATGTAGAGTCGTTATTTGATGACTTTATGGACATGATGAACCAAGCTAACTAATCACCTCAGAGCAAGATACGAATATGCCAAAAAGAACCGACATAAAATCCATATTATTATTAGGCGCCGGCCCGATTGTTATTGGTCAGGCCTGTGAATTTGATTATTCAGGTACTCAAGCCTGTAAAGCATTGCGTGAAGAAGGTTACCGAATTATTTTGGTGAACTCAAATCCTGCAACGATTATGACTGACCCCGATATGGCAGATGCTATTTATATCGAGCCAATTGATTGGCAGACGGTCGAAAAAATTATTGAAAAAGAACGTCCTGATGCGGTATTGCCGACCATGGGTGGGCAAACCGCATTAAATTGTGCTTTAGATCTGGATAAACACGGTGTGTTAAAAAAGTACGGCGTGGAAATGATTGGCGCGACTAAAGAAGCGATTAATATGGCTGAAGATCGTCAGTTATTTAATGATGCCATGGCTAGGCTTGGTTTTGAAGTCGCTAGATCTAAAACTGCGCACAGCATGGAGGAAGCATTCGCAGCGCAGGAAGAAGTGGGTTATCCGACTGTTGTGCGCCCTTCATTTACGATGGGCGGTAGTGGTGGTGGAATTGCCTATAATAAAGAAGAGTTTGTTGATATTTGTGAGCGCGGCTTATATTTATCGCCAACTAATGAGCTATTGATTGAAGAATCAGTGTTGGGTTGGAAAGAATATGAAATGGAAGTGGTACGCGACACTAAAGATAATTGTATTATTATTTGCTCTATTGAAAACTTTGATCCGATGGGCGTGCATACCGGGGACTCTATTACCGTTGCTCCTGCGCAGACTTTAACGGATAAAGAATACCAAATTTTACGTAATGTTTCTTTGGCAATACTGCGTGAAATCGGTGTTGATACGGGTGGTTCCAATGTGCAGGTGGCGATTAACCCGGTTGATGGTCGTATGGTTGTTATTGAAATGAATCCGCGGGTATCGCGTTCATCGGCATTGGCGTCTAAAGCAACCGGATTTCCAATTGCTAAAGTGGCTGCAAAACTGGCAGTGGGTTATACCTTGGATGAATTGCGCAATGAAATTACCGGAGGGGCAACGCCAGCGTCATTCGAGCCTACTATTGATTATGTGGTCACTAAGGTGCCACGTTTTACTTTTGAAAAATTCCCGCAAGCGGATGATCGTTTAACCACGCAGATGAAGTCCGTTGGTGAAGTCATGGCGATTGGCCGTACTTTTCAAGAATCTTTGCAGAAAGCTTTGCGTGGTCTTGAAGTGGGCGTTGATGGCTTGGATGAAATTGTTAATTTCGATGATCCTGATGCTGCTGATAAAATACAGCGTGAAATGCGGCATCCAGGGCCAAATCGTTTATGGTATGTTGCCGATGCTTTTCGGAGCGGTATGGCGTTTGATGAAGTGCATGAAGCCAGTAAAATTGATCCATGGTTTTTAGCACAAGTAGAGGATTTGGTGTTGACTGAGAAGTCATTAGCAACAAAAACTTTGGCAACTTTAGAACAAGGGCAATTATTTCGCTTAAAGCAAAAAGGTTTTTCTGATGCGCGTTTAGCTAAGTTATTGGGTACTAAAGAGCGTGATGTGCGTAAGTTGCGACATAAGCAAGCGATACGTCCTGTGTATAAGCGTATTGATTCTTGTGCTGCTGAATTTTCATCGGACACGGCTTATTTGTATTCAACGTATGAACGTGAATGCGAAGCGCGTGTCTCAGATAAAGAAAAAATTATTATTCTAGGCGGTGGGCCTAATCGTATTGGTCAAGGGATTGAGTTTGATTATTGTTGCGTGCATGCCTCTTTAGCTCTGCGTGATGCGGGTTACGAAACCATTATGGTGAACTGTAATCCGGAAACTGTTTCAACTGATTTTGATACTTCTGATCGCTTATATTTTGAGTCTTTAACCTTTGAAGACGTGATGGAAATCATAGATTTAGAGAAACCTAAAGGTGTTATCGTACAATATGGTGGGCAAACTCCACTTAAATTAGCGCGTGATTTAGAGGCGGCTGGTGCACCGATTATTGGTACTTCACCTGATGCCATTGATTTGGCAGAAGATAGAGAGCGTTTTCAGCAGTTAATTGAGAAATTAGATTTAAAGCAACCGCCAAATGGTACTGCCTTTTCGACAGAACAGGCTGTTAGTGTCGCAAAGGAATTAGGTTTTCCTTTAGTGGTGCGTCCTTCTTATGTTTTAGGGGGGCGAGGCATGGAAATCGTTTATAACGAAGAGTCCTTGCAGTGCTATATGAAAGAAGCGATTAGTGTTTCCAACGAGTCTCCTGTGCTTTTAGATCGCTTTTTAGATGATGCGATTGAAATGGATGTTGATGCGATTTATGATGGTGAAACCTTATTGATCGGCGGTTTAATGCAGCATGTTGAGCAAGCTGGCGTACATTCTGGCGACTCGGCTTGTTCTTTGCCGCCGTACGATTTACCTGTGCATTTGCAAGATCAATTGCGTGTGCAAGTAAAACAAATGGCTGAAGCATTGGGCGTACGCGGCTTGATGAATACTCAGTTTGCGATTCAAGGTGAAACTATCTATGTATTAGAAGTTAATCCGCGTGCTTCACGCACCGCCCCTTTTGTATCTAAAGCAACAGGTTATCCTTTGGCTAAAATTGCAGCACTTTGTATGGTAGGTATTTCGTTAAAAGAGCAAGGTATTACTGCAGAGCGTATTCCTGGGTACTTCTCGGTAAAAGAAGCGGTATTTCCCTTTGTTAAATTTCCAGGCGTAGATCCTTTATTAGGGCCGGAAATGAAATCAACGGGTGAAGTAATGGGGGTGGGTAAAACTTTTGGTGAGGCATTTGCTAAATCTCAACGGGCAGCTGGGGTTGATTTAAGTCATAGTGGTAAAGTGTTAATCAGTATCCGTGAGGCTGATAAACCTAAAGTTGTTGAAGTAGCGAAGATGTTGATTTTAAAAAATTATCAGATTGTTGCTACGCGCGGAACGGCTAAAGTTATTCAGGATGCTGGTATAGAGTGCGAAGTTGTTTGTAAAGTTAACGAAGGGCGACCTAATACTGTGGATATGATTAAAAATGATCAGATTCAGTTGATTATTAATACCACTGAAGGTCTTAAAGCGATTTCTGATTCTTTTACTATGCGTAGAGAAGCTTTGCAGCATCGAGTTACTTATTATACGACAATGGCTGGTGCAAAAGCAGCTTGTTATGCATTGGGTGAGTTAGAGGCTGGTGATGTTAATTGTTTGCAGGATCTGCATCGTACTTTAAATTAAAATTCAACTTGGATTTTAATTGATGGGAAAGGCTGGCATTTGCCAGCCTTTCTTTTTTATATGAATATTTATTATTAATTTTGTTGGAGTTTTAAATGGATAAAGTACCTCTTACCGTTGTTGGGGCTGCGAAATTAAAAGCCGAATTAGAGGAATTAAAAACGGTTACTCGGCCACGTATTGTTCAGGCAATTGCCACAGCAAGAGAGCATGGTGACTTAAAAGAAAATGCTGAGTATCATGCGGCGCGTGAGCAACAAAGTTTTGCTGAAGGTCGAATAAACGAAATTGAAGGTAAGTTATCAAATGCACAAATTATCGATGTGACAAAAATTGATGCACAAGGTAAAGTGATTTTTGGGGCAACAGTTGAAATCGAAGATTTAGAAACAGAGAAAAAAGTAACTTATCAAATTGTGGGCCAAGATGAGGCGGATATTAAGCAGGGGCGTATTTCGGTAGGTTCGCCGATTGCTAGAGCTTTGATTGGTAAGGAAGTAGAAGATGTGGTGACTGTCAAAACACCTAGAGGTGATGTTGACTATGAAATCTTATCTATTCAATATATTTAAATAGATTACGCCATTGTCGGTGCGCACAAGAGACATCGACAATGGCTAAGGGTTTTGTAAAATAAAGTTATAAAAGACTAACCTTGAAGGTTTTTTCGCCGTTTGACCTCAATAATCTCTACGTCTACTGCCTTGTTTCTTTTTCTTAGGTTCTACAGGTGGTTTTTTTCGGTAAATAACCACAACTTGACCTATACTTTGAATAAGTTCTGCATGAGTTGCGCTGATTATGGCTTCTTGTATAACCTTGCGATCGTCTCTTTCGGCACGGACTTTTATTTTAATTAACTCATGGGTTTTAAGTGCCTGGTCAATTTCATTCAGTACGGGGTCAGTTAGGCCTGCTTGACCAATCATAATAACAGGCTGTAAGGCATGCGCTTTGCCTATCATTAGTTTTAATTCTTCAGAATTCACTCAGTATTTCCTTCAATATAATAAAATAAGACAATTTTACACTAAATAGATATGGCACGAAGTAAAAGCAGTAATCAGTGGATGCAAGAGCATGTCAATGATGAGTATGTAAAAAAAGCAAAAGCCTTAGGTTATCGCTCTAGAGCGACTTTTAAGCTGATTGAGGTTTTAGAGAAAGATAAGCTAATCCTGCCGCATATGAATGTTGTTGATTTAGGTGCTGCCCCTGGTGGTTGGTCTGAATATGTGCGTAAAATTGTCGGCAAAAAGCAAAAAGTGATTGCTTTAGATATTTTAGATATTGAACCTATTGAGGGGGTGGATTTTATTTGTGGCGATTTTCGTGAGAATGAAGTTTATGAGCAGTTGACTAAGGTTTTAGAGGGTGCGTCTATTGATGTGGTTATGTCTGATATGGCACCGAATATCAGTGGCAATAAAGCAATGGATCAGCCTAGCTCTATATATTTATGTGAATTGGCACTGGAAACCGCGCAGGCGATACTGGTTGAAGGTGGATCATTTTTGGTAAAAGTCTTTCAAGGTGCTGGTTTTGAGGTGTATAAAAAACAAGTTGAAGCCTCATTTGATAAGGTTTTTATTAGAAAGCCAAAAGCATCTAGGGCGCGCAGTAATGAAGTGTATATTTTAGGTAAGGGCTTTAAAAAATAGGGTACAGCCCTTATTGTAATTAGATGATGTATGACTTGTAAAATTGGGTCAAATGAAGTGGGTGGTAAGTCGGAGGTTGTTAATGCTGATACAATCGCTGTGTTTTTTAGATTAAAGGCCTTTCTGGGCTAGGGCGTACAAATTGAACGATATGGTTAAAAATGTAATTTTATGGGTCGTCATTGCTGTTGTTTTGATGTCCGTATTTAATAATTTTGGTACGCGAGGAGCTCGACAGAGTTCAGCACTTTCCTATTCGCAATTTATTGATGCGGTAAAAGCAGGCCAAGTGCAAGAAGTCATTTTAGATGATCAAAATGGCATTAAAGGCCAGTTGCAAGGCGGCAATCAATTTACTTCTTATGCTCCCAATGATCCGCATTTAGTTGATGATTTGCTAGCTAATGGCGTGCAAATTAAAGCGCGACCTGCGGAAAATGAATCTATGCTGATGCAGATTTTTATCTCATGGTTTCCAATGGTATTGCTGATTGGTGTCTGGATTTTCTTTATGCGTCAGATGCAAGGTGGTGCTGGCGGTAAAGGCGGGCCAATGAGTTTTGGTAAAAGTAAAGCGCGGATGCTTGAGGAAGACCAAATCAAAGTGACTTTTGCCGATGTGGCCGGTTGTGATGAGGCTAAAGAAGAAGTCGAAGAAATGGTGGATTTTTTAAGAGATCCATCAAAATATCAAAAGCTAGGTGGCAAAATTCCTCGGGGCGCATTATTGATTGGTCCTCCAGGAACGGGTAAAACATTGATAGCTAGAGCGATTGCTGGTGAAGCTAAAGTGCCATTTTTTACTATTTCTGGCTCTGATTTTGTGGAAATGTTTGTTGGTGTCGGGGCGTCTCGTGTACGTGATATGTTTGAACAAGCAAAGCGTCATGCCCCCTGCATTATCTTTATTGATGAGATAGATGCGGTAGGGCGACAGCGAGGTGCTGGATTAGGTGGCGGTAATGATGAGCGCGAGCAAACTTTGAATCAGCTATTAGTTGAAATGGATGGCTTTGAAGGTACAGAGGGTGTAATAGTGATTGCCGCAACTAACCGCCCAGATGTTTTGGATGCCGCTTTATTGCGGCCAGGTCGTTTTGACCGACAAGTGACCGTAGGTTTGCCTGATGTTAGGGGGCGTGAGCGTATTTTAAACGTCCATATGTCTAAAGTGCCCGCGGCTGATGATGTCGAGGTGAAATATATTGCTCAAGGTACGCCTGGTTTTTCTGGAGCTGATTTAGCTAACTTAGTTAATGAGGCGGCGCTATATGCCGCGCGCATGAATAAGCGTTTAGTTAGTATGATTGATCTTGAGAAGGCTAAAGATAAATTAATCATGGGAGCAGAAAGGCGCTCTATGGTTATGGATGATAAAGAAAAAAGAATGACCGCTTATCATGAAGCAGGGCATGCCATTGTTGGTAAGATTGTACCTGAACATGACCCTGTTTATAAGGTGAGCATTATGCCGCGTGGTCGTGCTTTAGGTGTGACTATGTTTTTACCTGAAAAAGACCAGTACAGTGCGAGCAAATGTAAATTAGATAGTATGATTTCTAGTTTGTATGGCGGTCGAATTGCGGAGGCACAGATTTTTGGTTGGGAGCAAGTTTCTACAGGTGCATCTAATGATATTGAGCGTGCTACTGAATTAGCTAGAAATATGGTGACTAAATGGGGATTTTCCCAGCGTTTAGGGCCGTTAGCTTATAGCGAGGAAGAGGGCGAAGTCTTTTTGGGGCGTTCAGTGACCCAGCATAAAAGTGTTGCCGATGAAACTTCACATACTATTGATGAAGAAATTCGTTCTATTATTGATAGAAACTATGAACGATCTGAGCAGATCTTAAAAGATAATGAAGATATTCTGCATGCTATGGCTGCTGCTTTAATTAAGTATGAAACGATTGATAAAGATCAAATTGATGACCTAATGGCGCGTAGACCAGTAAGAGATCCTCAGGGATGGGATGATTCAACCCCACCGAATAAAAGCATTAAAACCGGCTCGGTTGCTGATAAAAAAGCTGATGCTGATAAATCTATCGGTAATACCGCCGAGCAAAGTTAAGTAAAAGATTAGCTAGTATGTTAAGAGAGGGAGAATTTAGATAATTCTCCCTTTTTTGTGAGATGACGAGGAAATAGCAATGACAAAGCAATACTTTGGAACAGATGGTATTCGCGGTACGGTAGGTGAATATCCAATTACTCCTGATTTTTTTCTTAAACTCGGTTGGGCGGCCGGTCGGGTATTTTCTGGTGAAGGTCAGGGTTTTGTTTTGGTGGGTAAAGATACGCGTATTTCCGGTTATATGTTTGAATCGGCACTTGAAGCTGGTCTGGCGGCCGCCGGAGTTAATACGCGTTTATTAGGGCCAATGCCTACGCCAGGAATTGCATATTTGACGCGTACTTTACGGGCCCAGGCTGGGATTGTTATTAGTGCGTCACATAATCCTTATTACGATAACGGCATTAAGTTTTTCTCTACTGAAGGTACCAAATTACTTGATGAATTAGAGCATAAGATTGAATATTATCTAGGTCAGTCAATGACTACGGTAGAGTCAGCGAAACTTGGTAAGGCTAAGCGAATTAGTGATGCTGCGGGGCGTTATATCGAATTTTGTAAAGCAAGTATTCCTGCGAGTATTGATTTTAACGGATTAAGAGTTGTTGTTGACTGCGCTAATGGCGCTACTTACCATATTGCACCGCATGTCTTCAGGGAAGTTGGCGCGGAAGTTATTGAAATCGCAGCTGAGCCAGACGGCTTGAATATTAACGAAAAGTGCGGAGCAACTAAGCCTGATTTATTGAAAAATGCGGTAATTGATTACCGAGCTGATTTGGGGATTGCCCTAGATGGTGATGGTGATCGTTTAATCATGGTAGATCATAAAGGCGAAGTCGTTGATGGTGATGAGTTAATTTTTATTATTGCTAAAGCACGTAAAGCAGCAGGTAAATTACAAGGGCCTGTGGTCGGCACCTTAATGAGTAATTTAGGTATGGAGCATGCGTTAAAAAAACTTAAAATTGATTTATTGCGCGCTAATGTTGGTGACCGCTATGTCATGGAGTTAATGAAGCAGCATAATAGTATTTTAGGTGGAGAAGGTTCGGGACATATTATTTGCCTAGATAGAACTACAACAGGTGATGGTGTGGTTGCCGCATTGCAGGTACTGGCAGAAGTACATAGAACGGGTAAAAGTTTATACGAATTGAAATCTGAAATGAGTAAGTATCCACAGGTTTTAGTGAATGTAAAAGTGGCCAAAAAGATAGATCCCAATAACAATGAAACGATTCAGAAAGCAGTGCAAGCTGTTGAAAAAGAATTGGGTGATAGTGGTCGAGTATTGTTGCGTGCTTCAGGAACGGAGCCTTTAATTCGTGTGATGATTGAAGGGGTTAATGAGGATGTAGTAAGAAAGCATGCGCATGAATTAGCTGATGTGGTTAAGAATGCAATCACTGCTTGAAATATAGGGGGATAATCGCTTATTATATGTCGTTTAAATTCTGGGGATTGTGATGCGTCGGGGATTAGTCATAGGTAACTGGAAGATGAATATTAATTGGCACAGTGCCATTGCGCTCGTTGATGAAATTGTTGCCGATATGCCGGCTGTGAATGCTGATTTGGTTGTTTGTCCGCCTTATCTATATATTCCAGAAGTCAGTACGCGTATCGCTGATACGCCCTTAATCTGTGGTTCGCAAAATATTGCGGCACATGCAAAAGGGGCTTATACCGGCGAGATTTCAGGTTCTATGCTACGCGAGTTCGATTGTAGATATGCCATCGTAGGGCATTCGGAGCACAGAAAATACTATGCTGATGATAATGTCGTCGTTGCGAAAAGATATAGGCAAGCGATTGCTTCAGGTATTATTCCTATTTTAAGTACTGGAGACTCTCTAGCGCAAAGAAAGCAGGGCACTACTTTTGAAGTTGTTGCTAAGCAGATTGAGGATGTTATTGATATCGCTGGTATTGAAAGTTTCCATCATGCGGTTATTTCCTATGAGCCTTTATGGGCGATTGGTACAGGAAGAACAGCGACAGGTGAGCAAGCTCAGGAAGTGTTAGAGTTTATACGTCGCTTGATTGACAGTAGAAGTCCTGAAATTGCTGAAAACATTCAGATTTTATATGGCGGTAGCGTGAAGCCTGAAAACGCAAAAGATTTATTAGCTATGCCCGATATTGATGGCGTATTGGTTGGTGGAGCTTCGTTAAATGCGGACTCTTTTTTAAAGATTTACTCTTCATTTCAAAATTAAAAATGTATCAAATTATTATAATCGGTCATATGGTGGTGGGTTTAGCAGTTATTGGGCTAGTGTTAATACAGCATGGAAAAGGTGCAGATGCAGGTGCAGCATTCGGTAGTGGTTCATCGGGTACAGTTTTTGGTGCGCAAGGATCGGCTTCTTTCCTATCCAGAACAACGGGTGTTTTAGCGGCGGTCTTTTTTTCAACGAGCTTGGCTTTAGCTGTATTGAGTGGCAACATTGGCAATGATGCAGATATTATGGATGTGCCTGTAATTGATCAAATGTCAGCTGAAGTGCCAATGATCGAAAGTGAGCAAGTGGCTAATCAGCCTGTTATTTTAGAAAATGACTTACCTGTTATTGTTGATGAGCCTTTGAATCCTTAGTAATAAATAAGCTAATGTGTTGGCATTGGTAGACAGATCCTATTGATAGATCTTGTTAATTTTAAAAAAACGCGAATGTGGTGAAACGGTAGACACGCCAGCTTGAGGGGCTGGTGCCAGTAATGGTGTGGGGGTTCAAATCCCCCCATTCGCACCATTTTTAAAGGATTTATAACGACAAAAAGCATAATTTCTGAGATGTGGTGGCTTGTTTATATGTGTATTCAAGTTAGGCTATAGCAGAAAATAAAATATCGTATAAATTCATAGAGTACTATAAAGCCCATATCTAACAAGGTATTGGGCTTTTTTTGTGCTTGCTGATATTGGCAGTGCTTGATCTTATATGGAAATGGGCGTTTTGATGGTTTCAGCCGACATTGCGCAGTCCAACTTCTGAAAAATATGATTATTTTTACATAAAAACCTTAAAACGTTGGTGAAAAGGAGCGAAAGATAAAGGCATTTTAGCGCTCAATAAATATCAATAAGTCGGTGTTTTTGAGCATAATTTGCATTGATATGCTGATAATATCCGTTATTTTTTGGTATTTGTAGTGAACTCCATGTGCACAATGTCGGTTGCAAACAAGTCTCAAGTGTTGTTTGCTTGGCTATAACAATATTAATCTGTTGCTGGGGCTATGAAATACATAATAAAAAAATTAAGCGCAGATTTTATATCGAATATGACGTTCAACAAAAAGGTAGAGCAGAGGTTGCCAAAAATTTTGCGTTTGATATTAACAAATATCATTCATCAGAACAGTTATTAAGAATCAGTCAAAGCCTCAAAAAATTAACCAATGAAATAGAAGCTCGGTATAAGCTAGAGTCGTCAATAACACTTGCTGAAACTCAAGATAAACAAGACATTAATTATATAAAAAAGGTCAATCGCTCATGTCGTGAGGTGTTCAAAGAGACCATGCGATCATTGGCTTTTCTGCCTAAATGTGGGTGGATTTTCTAAAGCAAAGAGAGTATCTTATCTTTACATCTTTTGTACTTATCTTTCGTTTCTATCATTTATCATCATTATGAAAAAGCCAATAATCACTGCCGCAAAGCCGGCAGCTAAAGTAAAAGAAAATACGCCTGTTGTTGCTAAAACCGCTCCTACGAAGCCAGTTACGACTAAAAAAACGCCAGCTAAGATTAAAACTGCTGCACCAAAAACAGGTGTTACTGAAGTGCCTAGCTTAACGATGATTGAGCGCGTTGGTTTGACTTCAGGCTGTATTTGGCATTATTTGACTGACAATGGTGCCACCTCAGTTTCAGCCTTAGTTAAGGCGCTAGCAGAAGAAGAAAAAATCATTCAGCGTAGTATTGGCTGGTTGGCTCAGGAAGGTAAAATAACGCTCGAAACTGTTGGTCGGGTTGAGAGCATTGCACTGAAAAAATAAAATTTATTCATAGAAAGGCGTTATCTATGTCTGATCATGTGTATAAAAAAATTGAATTAACTGGCTCATCTTGTGTCAGTATTCAAGATGCTATTGAAAATGCGCTAGCTAAAGCCTCAGAAACAATTAAGAACATGCGCTGGTTTGAAGTGATTGAAACCCGGGGTCATATTGATGATGGAAAAGTCAAGCACTGGCAGGTAACTCTTAAAGTTGGTTTTAGAATTGAATAGAGTTAGCTATAAAAAAAGACCGTTATGAACAGATGCAAACGCTGAGTTTGGCTGTGTATACGCAGTATGTGCAAAGGAGTTTTGTTCTTGCTTCTCTTGCACTTCTTATCGCATATTAGGCGGAGGTAGTTTCTAGGATGCTTTTAGTTATCGCTTATTGATTAGCTACTTAATCTTCTCAACCTTAATTGATTTAATCGCCCTGGCGGTCATGGAATGAATGATAAAACTGTAACCGCATTCATCAATGCTTTCTCCTGTTTTGGGTAAATGATGCAAATGCGAGAGCATAAAGCCGCCTAATGAATAGAATTCAGTGGCATTGATATTAATGCCTAAAATCTCATTAACTTCGGCTATCGGCAGCTTGGCATCAATCATATAATTGTCTTGCCTTAGCTTTTGAAATAACATTTTTTGATTATAGCGGCGACGCGAGCTTTCTTCAGGGCTGCTTTCAAGATCGCCAACGACTTCTTCATATAAATCTTGTTTATCTATGATGCCGGTAGTTGAGCCAAATTCATCAACGACAATAGCGGTATTGCAGTTTTGCTGATCAAATAAATGAAACAATTCTTCCAGATATTGATTTTCCGTGACGTATAAAGCGGGCTTAATAATCTGTAGCAATGTTTTCTGTGCTAAGTCTAGCTCTAATACCTCCCATGGTTGTAGCGATAACATGCCGACAATATTACTGATATTAGTTTGGTACACCGGAATATCATGGAAGTGCATGCTTTGAGACAGTCTAACAGCATTTTCTAATGAAGTATCTTGATCTAATGCGATCATGTCAGGGACTGGCGTCATGACTTGGCCAACGATAGTATCGGAAAAGCTAATGGCACGTTTGATACGATTACGATCAAACGCATCTAAATGGCTGCCCATTTCTGCCATTTCTACAATCGAACGCATTTGTTCGCGTGAGATAAAAAGACTGGAATCAGGCTTGCCGGCACCGACTAGTTTTGCGACCATGCGCGCAATGCGTGAAAAAATAAAAATAACTGGATAAAACAGCAAAGAAAAAAGGCGCAACACACGGACAATAGCAGGCGCGATGGCGTTAGCATTTTGTTGGTAAATACTTTTAGGAACAATTTCGCCAAAAATAAGAAAAATCGGTGAATAGATCAATAGAGCGTATAAATCACCTTCATCACCAAAGTACTTTACCATCAATAAAGTCCCTAGCGTCGTCAGGGCAACTGTTGCAATATTAGTGCCGACTAAGGTTGTGCCCAATAAAATATCCGGTGTTTTAAATAAATCTAAAACGATTTGTGCGCCTTTATGACCCATGCGTGCTTTATGACGCATTTTTATTTTGTCAGCACTGACTAGAGCAATTTCTGAACCGGAGAAGAATCCTTTGATAAGTAATAGAATCAACATTAAGACTAATGTTTCAATAACACTCATGTTTGCTCTCCTTCAAAATTAACTTCATCCGCGACAATAATATCTTTCATTTTTG
>JACUUF010000408.1 GCA_014859465.1 Methyloprofundus sp. | reverse complement strand
ACTAAATACTCTAACAATGCTCTTGCTCGATAAGACCCAAATGCATCACCGACAAGATAGACTCTTTGTTTAATTGACATACTAAACTCTAACCCATTCAATCATCTTTCTGATCCCATCTGTTTTACTCACTTCTGGAATCCAGTTAATTTTATTTTTTGCCTTTCCTATATCAGCGACAAACACACGCTGGTCACTTTCACGTGGCGGAAGCTGTTGATAGGTCATTTGAATATCCAGCTCTTTCTCTAAGAATTGGAAAAGCTCTAATAAAGACGATGAGTTTTCAATCCCGCCACCAATATTAAAAGCTTGTCCTTTGATAGCTTCAATATTGTTGGCTGCTTGTAGATAAAGCGCGACACAATCGCTGGCATAAAGCAGATCACGCACCTGCTTACCATTACCTGAAATTGTAAAAGGCTCTTTTGCTGCTCGGTTTTTTATTTCTAGGGCTTTTTGGACAAACCAGCCGATCCAGCCTTGATCAAAGGTGGCGAATTGACGCCCGCCGAACATCGAGGAATGGCGAAATACGGCGGTTTTTAAACCGTAAATGCGTGCAAAATCAAGCATGTATTGATCGGCACTGCCTTTGGATGTTCCGTACGGAGAGTGGAAATCCAAATTAACACCTTCATCAAAGCCATTGGGTTTATCAATGCACTCATAGCGGGTTTCGGTTTCGCGGTATTCAAACTGTTCTAAATCACCATAGACCTTGTTGGTTGATGAATAGATGATTGCACTTTCTGGTGAATATAGGCGCACGGCATTGAGCAGGTTGAAACTGCCCCCTACGTTTACTTCAAAGTCCATTCTTGGATCGACTATTGAAGTAGTCATCGCAACTTGTCCCGCCAGATGATAGATTACATCCGGTTTATGTTGCTTGATGGTTCTTTCAACATCATTGGTATTACGAATATCGCCGTGAATAAACTGAAATTCTCCTTGGGATTTAAGCCATTCCAGATTTTGGTAACTGCCAAAACGGTATAGGCTGTCAAACACAACAAGCTCATCCCCATGCTTTAATACTTCACTGGCTATATTGGAGCCTAAAAAACCGCAGCCTCCCGTAATTAAGTATTTCATTGAGTATCCTTTAAAATCTTTTCTAAGCCCTGCGTTAGACTGGCATCTGGCGTCCAACCTAAATCGATTAATCCTTGATTATTGACCTCAACTGTCATCATTTCACCTTCTCGATAAGGTATCGCGCCGAAAGCCAATTTCGTTTCTACCTCTCCAAAATTAACTTGATAACTTTTTTTTAACTGCTCTAGAAAACTTCTAACGGTGACTAATTCACCACTGCCAACATCAAATTCATTAAATTTTGCCAGGCCTGGTGCTTTTTCTAGTACCGTTAAATAGGCTGAAACCACATCGTCAATATAGATGAAGTCTCTTTTCTGCTCTCCTTTGGTGAGTTTAATTTCTGGAACATTTTGTTTTAGTTGCGAGATAACCCAAGGCACAAACTTTGTAGTGTCATCTTTTGGGCCATACATATGTTCAAGCTTTAAATTCACCACCTGAATCCTGTCAGCCTGTTGTGTAAGCCATTCCACAAATTGCTTTTTAGACAAGGTGTACACATTTAGGTGTTTTTGCAACAAGGTGTCTGTGTTGAAAAAGGTGTCTG
>JACUUF010000125.1 GCA_014859465.1 Methyloprofundus sp. | reverse complement strand
CCTTCGGGTTATGAGCCCGACGAGCTACCAAGCTGCTCCACCCCGCGATTGATTTGATTATCATAGGCTACTAATCACTTGCTAGCAAGCTTAATTTTTTAATTAAACTAAAAACATTAACATCAACCCAGCAAAAACGCCGGCAATAACATCATCCAGCATAATACCAAAGCCACCAGAAACCTGCTGATCCACCCACTTAATAGGCCAAGGCTTGATAATATCGAAGATTCTAAATAAAACAAAACCGATTATTAAATTCTGCCACGAAAAAGCAACAAACCACAAAGTAATCAATAAACCAGCAATCTCATCCCAAACAATACCGCCAAAATCATGCTCACCCAGCAAATCTGCAGCTTGACCACAAATCCAAACGCCCACCACGGAACATAATACAGTCACGACACTATAAACAATGAAATCAGCCTGCACCAACAACAAATAAATCGGCACTGCGGCTAAAGTACCAAAGGTACCTGGCGCTTTTTTCGCCAATCCAGAACCAAAACCAAATGCTAAACATAACACAGGGTTCGTTAGTATCTGTTTAGCTGTTAATTGATTTTTTCCTATTTTTCTCATGAGTCCCACTATTTTTATGAAAAATGCTCGAAGCCGCCTGCGATAAAATCAGACACCTTCCCTTCATGCACAAGCCTTAAGCCTTGCTCTTGCTCAATAACACCAACACAGGTACAGGCAATATTTAATTTTCCTATATTTTCGGGCGCAACCGTAAAACACAATTCGTAATCATCTCCCGCTATTAAAGGCATGCACCAATCCCGCGTATCCCTTACATATTCCACAACGGCATCAGATACAGGAATTTTCTGATAATCAAGCGTAGCACCGACCAAACTTTTCTCCAAAATATGTCCCAAATCAGCCGCCAAGCCATCGGAAATATCCACACAGGCATTTGCCACAGAGCGAATCGCTAATCCTTCAGCTATTCTTGGCTCTGGCATATTAAATTGATTTAAGGCCTGCTGGCCATTACTGCTGGTATACCCCTGCTTAATCTTCAAGCCCAGACCCGCATCACCAATACGACCCGTCACATAAATAAAATCACCAACCTTTGCTACAGAGCGACGCAAAGCCTGACCCTTGGGCACCAAGCCCATTGCTTGAATGGTTAAAGTTAAAGGCCCAGATGTCGTATCCCCACCAATCAAATCAACCGCATATTTATCCGCCAAAGCAAACAAGCCCTGAGCAAAACCATGCAACCATAATGCATCCACTTTAGGCATAGTCAAAGCCAATGTCACCGCAACTGGCTCAGCACCCATGCTTGCTAAATCACTTAAATTAACAGCCAATAATTTATGCCCCAAATACCTAGGATCTACATCCGAAAAAAAATGCACCCCTTCAACCATAGTATCGACCGTAATTGCCAACTCAAAACCTTCCGACACAGCAAGCAATGCACAATCATCGCCCACAGATAACTGGGTACTTTCACGTCTAGCAGGACGCGTAAAAAATTGTTTAATTAAATTAAATTCTGCTAACGCCATACAACTCAAAGTCACTTTATTTTTTCTGTAATTGCTGCAAAGCTTTATTGCGCTCCTGCACTTGAAGCTCCATCTCTAAGAGCTTACCACTCAAATCATCAGGCATATTTGGTGAATAGACTTTCCCTGTCTTATTATTGAGCTGCTCTACTTTCTGTAATTGAAAATGCAGCGACTCATTTGACCTCTTTATTTTTCTGTTTACCTCTTCTGGGCTAGCCAACTCAACGGGCGTCTCACTATCAACTAAAGTCACTTTCGGAGCAAGCATCTGCGCCAGTGCCTTTTCAGATTCTAAAATACGCTTTCGTTGAGATTCCAGCAAATCCTGCTGTTTAATATATTTATTTTTTACCAGAAATCTCGTTTCTGCCTTCTCAGGACAATCACCTCTTTTATAAGTCACCTTACCATTGAGTTCACACTTAGTAATAGCCTGTACGGATTGCACAAAACCCAACAGTAAAAAAGCAATTACAAACCGCATACATCCTCCCGCACAAATAAGACTAAGCACTTTAACACAAGTCATTAGCAACAGAAGAAGCCTAATTTAATCAGCCTGTTTTTCTGAAACCCAAACAGAGTTCAAATTAAGCGATTTTTTCATTTTAAGCGCATATACCTCCGCTTCCGCTTTATCTTTAAATCCGACGACACGCACCCTAAACCACTCAACTCCCTGCACATCAACAGAGACAACTTCCGCCGGAATACCTTTTTGCTTATATTCTTGTACTTTTTTATCGGTATACCAACGCTGTTTAAAAGACACTAGATTTACCACCCATTCTTGCGCAACAACACGCTTAACCACCTTGCGAGGGCTCATTTCACGCTTAGCTTTTGAACTCTTCGAACTAGCGACCTCAGCCTCAAGAGTCACTAACTTTTCATTAATATCTACCAGCCGCTGCTCCAGTACCCGCTCAATTTCTTCAGTATTTATAGAGTTTATCTGCCCCTGCAACGCATTCAATCGCTCTGGCATATCATTCACTAGCGCCTGTATACTTTGCACACTCACTTGTAAATCTGCTATTTTTGCATCATTAGGATCAACTAATTTGATTGTTGGTACAGCTAAACGATCCTCAATATCCATCACGCCTCCCTGTACGCGATCAAGATTTGATTGCACGCCCAAGTTTAAAATAACAACAGTAATCGCTATAATCAGAGCTATTACAGCAACAACTAAAGCGCTAATACTCCATACTTTAAGCTTCTTATTGGCTTCATCCAACTCTCTATTTGCTCGCTTTAGCTCTTTGACCGCCTTATCCAGCACCTTAGAAAAATCAGCCTCAGAGTTCAAATCAGCTGATTCATTTATTATTTGAGCTTTTTTTTCAATTTGATCACTGCTTTTCACTGCTGAAGCACTCAGCCCAGGATCTGGAGGAGGAACAATGTCCTCAGAAGGAACCTCAGAGTCCATCGCCACACTCTCTTCCTGCTCAGCAGCAGGCAACTCCTCTTCTTTAAAATCATCATCGTCAGCAGAAATATCAAAATCCGCCAACAAAAAATCCTCCTCATCAACCGAGAACTCATCAATCTCGGTCATCCCTTCAGTGAAATCTGCATCAGTTTTAGATTTGTCCTGTATTGCAGCATCAATACCTTCTTGCTCAGCCAACAAATCATCAGCAAATGCACTCATTTCATCTTCAGTAAGCACAGATGACGGCTCTGAAGCAGCATCGCTAGATGCTGCAATCTTGCTATCAGCGACCTCAAGCTCTACTGAGTCATCCGCAAACTCATCAATTTCTTCATCGCTCAACTCGACCTTCTGCGCCGGCTCAGCAACAACGCCCTCCAATAAAAAATCCACTAAATCATCGACATTTTCAGAAAAATCATCATCCAACACCTGGTCATCATGGCTATCACCTAACAAACGATTAATGGCGTCATCACTATCAAGCACCTCCTGATCATCACCTACTTGATCAGCAGTATCCTGCAGCATTTTATCCAAATCATCATCAAAACTGTCATCAACTTGTTTAGCTTGCTCAGAACCAGCCATTTCCTTTACCTCTTTCACCATAGTCCAATTAGACTAATTTTAACATTAAATTAAAACTGTAATAATGCAATCTATAGCGACCAATCATTAGTTTTATCAAGCTCCCATTTAAGAATAAATAGCCAACCACACACGAAAATTTATATTCGCGCTCCTTTTCAAATTTATGCTACGCTAAAGCGACATAAGTATTTCTATACACAAGGAGCCAGCATGTCGAGTGTCACCCTAGGTAATTCCGTACCAAATTTTGCATCTAAGTCAACTGGGGATAAAACCATCCAGCTATCCGACTACCAAGGTAAATACCTTGTTTTGTACTTCTACCCCAAAGACAACACACCTGGCTGTATAACGGAAGGACAAAACTTTCGCGACAAAATGGCTGAATTTAGCGCATTAAATACTGTAATTTTAGGTGTTTCTCGCGATAGCGTGCGTATACACGAAGGCTTTAAAGCAAAACAATGTTTTCCGTTTGACCTACTTTCCGATCAAGAAGAAAAATTATGCACTTTGTTTGACGTGATTAAAATGAAGAATATGTACGGCAAACAAGTACGCGGCATAGAACGCAGCACTTTTTTAATCGACCCCAATGGCATATTAATTCACGAGTGGCGAAAAGTGAAAGTCAAAGTGCATGTCGATGAAGTACTGCTAATTTTAAATGAGCTAGGAGCATAAACATGAATATCAGCGCTAATAAAAAATTATTCGTTTTAGACACCAATG
Organism: Methyloprofundus sp.; assembly: GCA_014859465.1. Classification (GTDB taxonomy): domain Bacteria; phylum Pseudomonadota; class Gammaproteobacteria; order Methylococcales; family Methylomonadaceae; genus Methyloprofundus. Next base: position 5,466 of record JACUUF010000125.1, on the reverse strand, counting down.
TCTTAATGCATGACCCAGCGGCTTTATTCCATTTCCAGGAACACAACATCTTTATTCCGATGATCGTGCTTGAAGAACTCGATCATGCCAAAAGAGGCATCACTGAAGTTGCCAGGAATGTGCGTCAAGTCAGCCGTTTTATTGATGACTTATTAAAAGGCACAGATCAAGAGGACATTAAAGACGGACTCCCTCTTTCACAACTGCAAAGCTCCGGACAAAAAGAAAATGCCTTAGATGGTCGGTTATTTTTTCAAACACAGCAGATGACCTCTGAGCTACCTGCATCAATGCCAGGCAGCCTAGCTGACAATTCAATCCTCAGCATTGTTCTAGCTTTAGCTAAAGAATATCCTGAAACGCAAGTTATCTTAGTCTCTAAAGATATTAATATGCGCATCAAAGCAGCCGCTTTAGAAATTAAAGCTGAAGATTATCATAGCGACCAAACACTCGATGATATTGATTTACTTTACAGTGGCTCGACCGCCTTACCCGAAGACTTTTGGGAAACTCATGGTTCTAAAATGGAATCATGGATAGAAGACGGACATACCTATTACAAATTAGAAGGCCCTCTCGTCGCGAGCTGGTTTCCTAGCCAATATTTATACATAGAAAATGGCTCAGACTCTGATTTTGAAGCCATTGTACGCAGCATTGACAATCAAACAGCAACCTTAGAACTGGCAAAAAATTACCGCGAAGGTCACCATATAACATGGGGGATTAACGCTAAAAATAGGGAACAGAATTTTGCTCTTAATGTATTAATGGATCCAGAAATTGATTTTGTCACCTTACTCGGCACCGCTGGCACAGGAAAAACACTACTCGCATTAGCTGCAGGTCTAGCACAAACCATGGATGATAAAACTTACAAAGAAATCATTATGACTCGCGAAACAGTCCCTGTAGGCGAAGACATTGGCTTTTTACCCGGTACTGAAGAAGAAAAAATGACGCCATGGATGGGCGCTTTAATTGACAACCTTGAATTACTAGGCGATCAAACAGAAAACAGCGACTGGGAACAAAATGTCACAAAAACCATTGTCATGAATAAAATAAAAATTCGCTCACTCAACTTTATGCGCGGCCGAACCTTTCTCAATCGTTACCTTATTATTGATGAAGCACAAAACCTAACCCCCAAACAAATAAAAACGCTCATTACCCGTGCGGGCCCAGACACAAAGATAATATGTATTGGTAACTTATCACAAATCGATACCCCTTATTTAACCGCCACGAGTTCAGGTTTAACTTATGCCGTAGATAAATTCAAATCATGGGAACATAGCGCCCATATCACCCTAAAACGGGGTGAACGCTCCCGTCTAGCTGACTACGCATCAGATATTTTATAAAAAAATGGCTAAATCATTTTCTTACATGTAAATCCAGTGGATAATAGCCTATACGCTGGATTTGACATATTGCAATAACAGCGCTAACTTAGCGGGCTGATTTTAAAAGCCCACTAAGCTTTTATACTACAACTCGCTATTTAGCCACTTTCTAAGAGTCACCAATGGAAGAATTTCACCGTATTAGTCGTCTACCGCCTTATGTTTTTAACATTGTTAATGAATTAAAAGCAAAAGCACGAGCGCAAGGCGAGGATATTATCGACTTCGGCATGGGCAATCCCGACCAGCCTACTCCCCAACATATTGTTGATAAAATGGTGGAAGCAACCTTGCGTAGCGACACGCATCGTTACTCGGTATCTAAAGGTATTCCTAGACTGCGACGCGCCATTACTAAATGGTATAAAACTCGCTTTGATGTTGATTTAGATCCAGAAACAGAAGCCATTGTCACTATTGGCTCAAAAGAAGGCTTAGCGCATTTAGCTTTGGCGACTTTAGGTCCGGGCGACACTGTCATAGTACCCAATCCCGCGTACCCAATCCACCCTTATGGCGTAGTGATTGCGGGCGCAGATTTACGTCACGTAAAAATGACACCAGACGTAGATTTTGTTGAAGAATTGCATAAAGCAATTGCCGAATCCTGGCCTAAACCGAAAATGTTGATTCTTAATTTTCCCGGCAACCCCACATCACAGTGCGTGGAACTGGACTTTTTTGAACGCATCATCGAAGTCGCTAAAGAGCACAAAATATGGGTTGTGCATGACATTGCTTATGCCGATATCGTATTTGATGGCTACCTAGCCCCCTCTATTTTACAAGTACCTGGCGCTAAAGAAGTCGCAGTAGAATTCTTTTCAATGTCTAAAAGCTACAATATGCCTGGCTGGCGTGTGGGTTTCATGTGTGGCAATCCAGAGCTAGTTGCTGCACTGGCACGCATTAAATCCTATTTGGATTATGGCATGTTCACACCCATTCAAATCGCAGCAATTGCCGCATTAGAAGGCCCGCAAGATTGCGTTGCTGAAATTTGCGCCATGTATAAAGAACGTCGCGATGTACTTTGCGATGGTCTCAATTCAATCGGCTGGAAAGTAGAAAAACCTAAAGCAACGATGTTTGTTTGGGCTCCTATTCCAGATTTTTATAAAGATATGGGCTCTATTGAATTCGCCAAAAAACTCATCACTGAAGCAAAAGTAGCTTGCTCTCCGGGCATAGGCTTTGGACACTTTGGCGACGACCATGTGCGTTTTAGTTTAATTGAAAATGAACATCGAACTCGTCAAGCAATTCGTGGCATACGCGCCATGTTTAAAAAAGATGGCTTAATTTAAACAGACAAATATTAGCAACAGGCATCAGTTATTTAGCACAACACTATTAAGAGCAAGCAGGCAAAGCAACCCTGTCACTAACTAAATGCTTATTTTATTTTCACCTCTTAATGTCATAGGGTGGGTAGATAGTTATCTGCCCTTTAAGTTTTTAATAATCAAGATAAAAACCAATGCAGGAGCATCGGTTAAAATAAAAAGGATTTACCCATTGATCTATATATGCTCAGGAGTTTGATTTGAAGCCAGTAAAAATAGGCGTTTTAGGTTTAGGTACTGTCGGCGGCGGTACTGTTAACGTCTTAAAACGTAATGCCAAAGAAATCTCACGCCGCGCAGGCAGAGAGATCATCATCACCCGCGCTTCGGCAAGAGACCTTACTCTTGATCGTCTATGCGATACCCAAGGCATCACGTTAAGCACCTACCCTTACGACGTTATTAATGACCCTGAAATAGACATTATTTTAGAGCTAATTGGCGGCACCGACTTAGCCAAAGAACTTGTTTTACAAGCAATAGCCAACGGCAAGCACGTGGTCACAGCCAATAAAGCGTTAATTTGTCTGCACGGTAACGAAATCTTTGCCGCAGCAAACAAGGTCAACGTCATGATTGCTTACGAAGCGGCTGTTGCCGGCGGCATTCCCATTATTAAAGCCATACGCGAAGGCCTGAGTGGTAACCAGATCAATTGGATCGCCGGTATTATTAATGGTACTGGCAATTTTATTCTTACCGAAATGCGTGATAAAGGCCGCGAATTTGCCGACGCACTTAGAGAAGCACAAGCTCTGGGTTATGCTGAAGCGAACCCAACCTTCGATGTCGAAGGCATCGATGCTGGACATAAACTCATGATTCTTGCTTCAATTGCTTTTGGCATTCCGCTACAGTTTGAAAATGTCTATACCGAAGGCATTACTAAAATTACCCGCGAAGATATTGAATATGCAACTAATTTGGGCTATTCCATTAAACATTTAGGTATTGCGAGAAAAACATCTAAAGGCATTGAACTGAGAGTACATCCCACATTAATTCCTCAGCGGCGCTTAATTGCCAATGTTGATGGTGTCATGAACGCCGTACTGGTGCATGCCGATGCGGTTGGCCCAACCTTATATTATGGTGCTGGCGCAGGCTCGGAAGCCACAGCCTCAGCTGTCGTTGCCGATGTTGTAGATGTAGCACGTGCGCTCACTTTACACTCTAAAAACAGAGTACCTCACCTGGCCTTTCAAGAAGATGCCATTGCTGATTTACATATATTGCCTCAAGATGAAGTCGAAACCGCCTACTACCTACGCTTAATGGTTGAAGATAAACCAGGAGCATTAGCACAAATCACGCACATCTTCGCTGAACAAAATATCAGTATCGAAGCCGTTCTGCAAAAAGAAGCACCGGAAGAACAAACCATTCTGCCGCTCATTATGCTCACGCAAAAAACTATCGAAAGAGAAATGAATGCAGCGATTGCTGCAATCGAAAACCTATCATCTGTTACCGGTCAGGTAACACGAATCCGACTTGAAACATTAGGATAATTACCCATGGCAACACATACACGTTACACCGGCTTAATTGAACATTACAGAGACCGCCTTCCCGTAAGCGATTCAACACGCATTATCAGTTTAGGCGAAGGCAACACACCGCTTATTGAACTACTCAACATTCCTAAGTTGATTGGCAAGAATGTTAAAATATATGTCAAATATGAAGGTTTAAACCCAACCGGGTCTTTTAAAGATCGTGGCATGTGCATGGCCGTTACCAAAGCGGTTGAAGACGGCAGTCAAGCGATTATTTGCGCATCTACCGGAAACACTTCAGCGGCTGCGGCTGCCTACGCTGTACGCGCAGGCATTAGAGCTTTTGTATTAATTCCCGAAGGCAAAATTGCCCAAGGCAAATTAGCGCAAACTTTAATGTATGGCGCACAAATCATCCAAATCAGGGGTAATTTTGACGAAGGCATGAGCCTAGTTAAACAAGTCGCAGATCATGCGCCTGTAACTATCGTTAACTCGATCAACCCTTTCAGAATCGAAGGCCAAAAAACAGCGGCCTTTGAAATTGTTGATGAACTAGGTAGAGCGCCTGATTTTCATTGTTTACCTGTGGGCAATGCTGGCAATATCACCGCTTACTGGAAAGGTTATAGCGAATACGCCAAAGAAACTAACGGACTTGCAGCCGTCAGCAGCAACACACCTGTTATGTGTGGTTATCAAGCAGCGGGGGCAGCCCCCTTTGTTGCCGGAAAAATGGTCGATAACCCCGAAACAATCGCGACAGCCATTCGTATTGGTCACCCACAATCATGGAATTTAGCCTGGAATGTGCAAAAAGAGTCAGGCGGTTGGTTTGATAGTTTGTCTGATGAAAAAATTCTTGCTGCGCAAAAAATGCTCTCTGCTTACGAAGGTATTTTCTGTGAGCCTGCTTCAGCCGCGTCATTAGCCGGCACATTAAATGATATTGCCACAGGCAAAATCCCTGAAGGCAGCACGATTGTTTGTACTTTAACAGGCAATGGCTTAAAAGACCCTGACATAGCGATTGCGCAATGCGCTGATGCACATCCGGTATCAATTGACGCATCTTTAAATGCGGTGAAAAAAGCGATTTTAGATAATATGTAAGCATAAAGCTTAGGGTGGGCGCGGCTCACCCTATTTACTACAAAATTTGGTAGTGGGTGAAATCTGTGATTTTCAATATAATTGAAGTTACGACAT
>JACUUF010000124.1 GCA_014859465.1 Methyloprofundus sp. | reverse complement strand
CCTTGCTCAATGTAATAACAGGACATTACCAGCCGCGTTTAACCATCTTACATTCAACATCAACATTTTTCATATAACAGCGGTATTGCTCAGCCCCTTCATACTCGCCTTCACAAGCCTCACAGACCAACTCGCCCTTATCAATAACTCTAGATTTACCCCAGCCATAGCCTTTAGCATTACACAGCTCAGTGGTATATTTTTCAAAACGATAACCGGTAGATGCCTGCTTCTCTGCTTTTGCCTTATCTTTACAGCCCGCCGTAGGCTTTAAATTACCTGTTACTGACTCATATTCCCATTCACCAACACTGAGTGCATAAGATGGACTAGCAAAAATAAATAATAGCGCCAACAAGCCAAATAGCCTTAATCTCATAACTTCCTCTTTTTTCATTATTATTATTAAGGTTGTCATTTTATCACTGTAGCAAAAGGAATGAAACACAGAATATTAGCATTTCATTATAAGCTTCTTAAGGTTCAGCAAAAAAGCATTCCTCATGTTATAATCAAAAAACTTGTACTACGTACTAAACTCAGGAACTTGAAAAATGAAATACATTATAAAATTACTCTCTTTAGCCGCACTATTGTTTACTACCTCTGTACACGCAGAAAAAACCATACAGCTAGAAGATAATGCTCAAATCATTGGTAACTGGGAAATTTATGCTGAAACTGCTGCTTTACACAAAGAAAAGAAGCAAGTAAAAAACACATGGCAATTTGGTGATGATGGCATTTTATCTGCCATCGCCTTTGATCCGAGATTAAATGCTGAAGCCGCAGTTAAAGTTAAGTACCTTATTGAAAACGGCGCAATTCAAAAACAAATCCAGCCTGGTAGAGAAAAATATGAAACCTGTAAAGTCATTAAACTAGAAGGCGATGACATGACTTTACACTGTAAATATCTTTACTATCTTTTAAAAAGAAAATAAGCACTTAGACTAAATAATACATGCTCATTCCTGCAATATTTAAGCAGGAATGAGTAAATCAGAACAACGCATCAGATTCAAGCGATCATCGCTAACTCATAATCATCCAACACGCTCAGCACTTCAACCTGTTCCAGCTCAACTTCGGGCAATAACTCATTAGCCCTGAAAAAATCAACAACCTCAGGACTTAAAGTAACCTGAGTTCGGGATAAGAAAATCCCTTTAATATCTAGTTGTTACAGTTATATTTATGTATTTTTGTCTAAAAATACAAATAATCTTGGATTTTTAAGTCGCCTTTTAAGGGGGTATCTGCATGATTTGGCTAGGAAAATCATGGAAATATAAAAATCCCCTTTAAAATCAATAACTATTATCCCGAACTCAGGTTAACTAACTTTCCGCTTGCGGTAAATCATTTTCAGAACCCAACAAAATAGCAATCCAATATGTCTCGGGAGTTTTTTCTAAAATAATCTTGGCAATCATAGTAAATGGCACAGATAGCAACATACCGACACTACCAAATACCCAACCCCAAAAGGTTAATGACAAAAACACAACGAGCGTTGATAAGCCCAAACCTTTGCCCATAATTCGCGGTTCCCACACATTACCCACCAGCACATTAACCATAAAATACCCCAACATGACCAATAGGCTGCTATCTACACCTAATTGCACCAAACTTAATAAAATGGTTGGGACAGCAGCAACAATAGAGCCAATCGTCGGTACAAAATTCAGCATAAAGGCAATAACTCCCCACAACACAGGAAAATCAACACCAATGATTGATAGCCACCCAGCAATTAACAGCCCAGTAACAAAACTAGTGACGGCCTTTATAGCAAGATATTGATTTATACTACGAATAATTTCACCATAGTTTTGGCTCAAATTAGATTCACCAAAAGCAGCATGGATCTTTCTCGGTAAGGCATAACTCTCAAATAAAATAAAGATAGCAGTCAACTGAATCATAAACATATCAGCAAACACAGCACCTAGACTAGCAATAAGCCCACCCATAACCCTCATAATTTTACTGGAATCAAATTGACTTAAGACATCAATATTAAATAGATGCTCTAAACCATGCATAGATAGCCAATTAATTAAAATTGCGGATTGTTGATTAAGATTTTTCTGATAGACAGGAAGTTGCTTAGCAAAAGCATCGACAGAACTAACAACATAAATACCCAAAGCGCCTACCACAATAAATAAAACACCAACCACCAAAAATACCGCTAATGAAGAAGAAATACCTTTGTTATTCAGCCACGCCAAGGGTGGCAGGCAAATAACAGCGATGAAAATCGATAGAAATAAGGGATTTAAAATGGGCGCAGCAGCTTTCATGCCAGCAATAATAATACAAATTGCTGCCAGTGAAACAAGGATAGGAACGTGTTTGCTAGGCATATTTATATCCTTAATGAGATTAGCTATATTGCATCACTTCTAAATGCTTTAGTAGGAGTCGGAGGTACGTATTCATATCACACTATCTTTTATCAGCGAAGAAGAAACAAGCTGAAATCAGTATAGCCGGGATAAGCTGCTTAAAGATTGTAATTTTTCATAATTTTTTATTGAGTAAAAGTTTAGAAAAGAAGCTATCTCGTAAAAATAGATGCCTAATACTAGCTTATGATCCTGATTCTGACTAATTGTTAACCAAATAAAACCATTATTCATGCGAACAAAATCACAACAATACGCAAATAATTATAACCAACCATCGTTAACATTTAATACAATGACATGTTTAAATACCGTTAGCTGCACCTAACTATTTAACTCTTCGGATTAATCTATGTCTCTATTACATAAAAATCGGTCAATTCAATTTATTATTGCGTTTTGTGCCTTATGGTTGACTGCATGTGAGCAAAAAAACCAATATATCGCCCCTCCGCCACCGCAAGTCACGGTTAGCCAGCCAGTACAACAAAGTGTCACTGACTATTTAGAATTTACTGGTACGACACAATCCGTTGGTTTTGCCGAAGTAAAAGCACAAGCATCAGGTATTTTAAAAAGCATGCACTTTGCACCCGGAACCAATGTTAAGCAAGGAGACTTATTATTTATTATTGACCCTGAGCCCTATCAAGCAAAATTAGCCGCCGCACAAGCTGAATTAGTCAGCGCTAGAACACAGCTCAAGCGCACCCAAGCCGAATTAAATCGCGCCGAAGAGTTAATCAAGAAAAACTTCATTTCTAAAACAGAATACCTACAACGCCAAACAGAGCGCGATGTAGCACAAGCAGCCATTGGCTTAAAATCTGCCGGCGTCCGTAGCGCTGAAATTCAGCTAGGTTATACACGCGTCACCGCGCCTATCGCTGGCCGCGTGAGCAGAAATATCACCGATATTGGCAATTTAGTCGGTGCAGGCGAAGCTACTTTATTAACGACTGTCACCCAATATCAGCCTATATATGCCTATTTTCATTTGAACGAACGGGATTTATTACGCTTAATGAAGTTGCGCCGCGAAAAAGCCCAACAAATGGGCTATGACTCTAACAATCAACCTAATCAGGAATTAAACATCCCTCTTTTTTTAGGTGTAGCTGATGAAGATGGTTACCCGCATGAGGGTAAATTAGATTTTATTGAGTCGGCACTCAATACCAATACCGGCACCGTCGAATTACGCGGCGTATTTGCCAATACTGAAAAACCAAATCACCTAATACCTGGGCTATTTAGCCGCTTACGCCTACCTGTAGGAAACACACCAGAAGCTTTACTTGTTGACGAACGCGCCATAGGGTCTGATCAAAGTGGGCGCTATCTATTAGTGGTTAATCAAGAAAACAAAGTTGAAAAACGGCTTGTCAGCATAGGTCAACGTCTTAATGGAATGGTGGTTATTCATAAAGGCATCAAAGCAGACGATAAAGTAATCATTAATGGCTTGCAAAAAGCCAGACCCGGTAGTGTCGTGAATCCTACAACCGCGACAGCCACAGCAGGATAAACCTATGTTTTCTAAATTTTTCATAGAACGGCCCATTTTTGCCGCGGTTATTTCCATTGTTTTGTTAATCGCAGGTAGCGTCTCCTTATTAACCCTACCGACCGCCCAATACCCAGAAATCACCCCGCCTACAGTTCAGGTTACAGCGATCTACCCTGGCGCTAACGCTCAGGTTATTGCTGAAACAGTGGCCGCCCCGATTGAACAACAAGTTAACGGCGTGGAAAATATGCTGTACATGTCGTCTACCAGTGCAGGAGACGGCTCCTATACACTAACGGTTACTTTTGATGTCGGTACCAATTTAGATATTGCTCAAGTTATGGTGCAAAACCGCGTTGCTTTAGCCGCCCCCAATTTACCTGAAGAAGTGAATCGCCAAGGCGTCAGCACCAAAAAGAAATCAGCCAATATTATTTTATTTATTGCCCTGACTTCCCCGGATAACACTTTTGATGAACTCTACTTAAGTAATTACGCGACTTTAAATCTACGCGACCGATTAGCTCGTATTAAAGGTGTCGGTGATGTGGTGGTTTTCCCTCCTAGTGATTACAGTATGCGAGTTTGGCTCAACCCTAATCAAATGAAATCACGCGGCATTACCACGCAAGACATATTAACCGCTATGCGTGAGCAAAACGTACAAGTTGCGGCAGGTCAAATTGGTCAGCCGCCCGTACCAGCAGGTACTAATTTCCAATACACGATTAATGTCTTAGGGCGTTTAACCGATATAGCTCAGTTTGAAGATATTATTATTAAAACCGGTGATGATGGCAGTATTACCCGCTTAAAAGACCTTGCCCGCATTGATTTAGGCGGCAAAACTTACGACATTAGCGCCAATGTCAGCGGCGTACCCGCAGTCAGTGTAAGTATTTATCAATTACCTGGCGCTAATGCCTTAGATACAGCAACTGAAGTTCGCTCGGTCATGCAGGAATTAGAAAAAAACTTCCCTCAGGGCTTGGAATATAAAGCTCCTTATGACACAACACTTTTTATCACGGCATCCATTGAGGAAGTTTTTGTTACTTTATATCAGGCTGGGCTCTTAGTTTTTATTGTTTTGTTTATTTTCTTACAGGACTGGCGCTCAACACTCATTCCCGCCGTTACTATTCCGGTATCACTGATTGCCACCTTTCTCGTGATGTCCATGCTAGGCTTTTCTTTGAATATGCTGACCCTATTTGGCCTAGTACTCGCTATCGGAATTGTGGTCGATGACTCGATTGTCGTGGTCGAGGCGACTACCGCCTATATTGAAAAAGGCATGACGTCAACAGAAGCCGCCATTCAAGCGATGAGTGATGTATCAGGCCCTGTTATCGCAACGACACTGGTATTATTAGCCGTATTTGTACCCACCGCTTTTTTACCGGGTATTACCGGAGAGATGTATAGCCAATTTTCTTTAACTATTGCCGTTTCCACGGTTTTCAGTTCGCTCAATGCCTTAACCTTAAGCCCTGCCTTAGCTGCCTTATTATTACGCCCTGCGCCAAAAGACAAAAATGCCTTTTTTCGCGGCTTCGATAAATTTTTTGTAACCAGTTCTAATGGCTACGCCAATTTTTTGAAAGTCGTTGTCCGTCGTGGATTTTTAATGATGCTATTAGCTTTAGGTATTGCGCTTATCAGTGGTTGGCAGTTTGGGCAAATTCCTTCCGCTTTTTTACCGGTAGAAGATCAAGGTTACGTAGTTACCGCGGTGCAATTACCAAACGCTGCCTCTAAGGAGCGGACTGAGGAAGTGCTCAATAAAATTGATGCCATATTAAAAGAAACGCCTGGCGTGCAAGATTGGATTTCATTAGGCGGCTTTTCTGCCATCGACGGCACTAACGCCTCAAATGCGGCATCAATTTATGTGGTTATGAAGCCCTGGGATGAACGCACGGCTGCAAATGAAACGCAAGTCGCTATTCTGCAACACTTAAATGCCAAGTTTAGTCAGATACAAGAGGCCATTGTGGTCACCTTTATCCCGCCGGCTATTCCGGGTTTAGGGGTTGCAGGCGGCTTTCAAATGCAGGTTCAGGACAAAGGCAATGTCGGCTTGGATGAACTCCAGCTTATGGTCAATGAAATACTTGCAGATAGCCGCAGTCAATCAGGTTTGACGGGTGTTAACTCAAGCTTTAGAGCGGGTGTGCCGCAATTATTTGCCGAAGTGGATCGCACTAAAGCAAAAACCTTAAATATTGCTTTAAATGATGTATTCAACACCTTGCAAGCATATTTAGGCTCGGCTTATGTCAATGATTTTAATCAGTTTGGCCGAACTTGGCAGGTTAAAGTCCAAGCAGATGCACAATTTCGCTTAAAACCCGAAGATATACGGCAGTTAGAAGTGCGCAATAAAACAGGCGATATGATCCCTTTAGGTACGCTTATCAGAGTGGATGAAACTTTAGGTCCGCAAACGGTTTTACGTTACAACCTCTACCCGGCGGCTTCCATAACAGGTAGCGCAGCAGCAGGCTTTAGCTCAGGCGAAGCGTTAAATTTAATGGAACAAATGGCGCAAACAAAATTCCCTGATTCCTTGGGTTTTGAGTGGACGGGTATGTCTTATCAAGAAAAGCAAGTAGGTTCTGAAGTCATCGTTGTGTTTGCTTTAGCGATTGTTTTGGTGTTTTTGGTTTTAGCGGCTCAATATGAAAGCTGGAGTTTGCCGCTGGCCGTGATATTGGTCGTTCCTTTAGCCTTATTAGGTACCGTTGCCGCCTTAATGATGCGCGAATTCGATAACAATGTTTACACCCAGATCGGGATCGTACTCATTATTGGTATGGCCAGTAAAAACGCCATTCTGATTGTTGAATTAGCCTCTGAACTGCGCGCCAAAGGCACTAGTATTTTTGACTCGGCAGTCGAAGCCTCAAGACTGCGTTTCCGAGCCATTTTAATGACTGCCTTATCCTCGGTCTTAGGCTTTATGCCCCTAATGATTGCCAGCGGCGCAGGCGCGGCAAGTCGTCAAGCAATTGGTACTGCGGTGGTTGGCGGTATGATCGCGGCTATCTGTATGTCACTAATCTTCACACCCGTGTTTTATGCAGTAATACAAGGCTTGAGTGAGCGCTTTAGCAAGGAAAAATGGAGCTAAGCGCAACGCCTTATGTAGAGTGAGTAAACTCTGCTTAACTCAATAGTCACAGCAGACTAGCATTAAACAAATGCAATACATCAGTCATTTCCTATGTATTGCGTTTGATCTAGCCGCTAATCAACCAACAGCTCGGTTTCTTCAGCGCAATAGCTGAACTACGTTATAATCATTAGTCAAATTGAACCTAAGTTCATTTATATCATCTTAATTGCTGGATTCATTATTCTATAAGTTCACCGTTATAGGCTAATTCTTAAAGTTTCCTAACAATTTAATATTCTCGGAGACACCATTCATGCGTTTTTTAATTTCCTACCCGCAAACGAACTGGGATTATGCCAAGTTCCGCTTAAACCGTATTATCCGAGGGAAAGATAAATCCAATGATGTCTTTACCGGATCACCTGGCGGAAAAATACAATTACTAGAACAGCTTGAACCTTTAGGAAAATTTCGTTTATTAGATGAGATTTACCCTACAAAGCCTTTTGGTATGGAATATGTCGCAGGTGAAGGGCTTTATTTTATTACTGGCCTGCCTTGCTGTGTAAATGGCCAAGCGGGTGACGAACATATTCTCAGATTAAACGACCAAGGTGAAATTGATCTGGTTATCAAACACCCTTTATTTTCACAAATGCGCTCACTACGCCGGACTAAAAATGGCATATTAGTGACCTCCAGCGGCATTGATGCCATTTTAGAAGTCAATTTACAAGGAGCAATCATTTGGGATTGGTTCGCCACTAAACAAGGCTACTCAACCCGTTACGGCGGTGGTGAACGCACTATTGACCGTGATTTTGATCACCGCACGCTATGTTATTCAGGAAAATTACAGACTACGCATTTGAATTCAGCGATTGTTGATCCATACGACGAAAGTAAAATTCTGACCATTTTGTTCTATCAAGGCAAAGTCGCTCGTATAGACAGAGAAACATTGCAATTAGAGCATGTGATTGAAAATTTGAATGGCGCACATCATATCCGCGCTCACTCGAGGGGCTATATGCTCTCTAATTCGCGCAAAGGTGAAACGCATATTTATGATCGCAATTTCCAATTACTGGAAATCATCCATGGCACTAACGCTTTATTCCCAGTCAAATGGGTACAAGACACCCTAGAAATGCCGTCTGGCTCGCATCTCATTGCCGACTGCAATACTTTTAATTTACGTGAACGCACAGCCGATGGCAGCGAGCGTAAATTTAACACAAAAATGCCTAACCGCATTTTCCAAATCGAGCCGGTAGGCGATGATTTTTCCTTTAACACCCTAGCTCATTCACATTTCCCTAAAGATTAATTAATGAAACGTTATTTACTTCCTCTTTGTGCTGCTACTTTTTTTGCATCGCCGATTCAGGCAGAAGAAGTCACTCCCTCTTATACTGAGTGGCAAAGAACTGCGCAAAATCCATTAAGCCCTAATTTTAGATTGCCGCTTAACTATAATTTCCATGGCGGCGCCCCTGATGGCGAAGTCCATATTGGTAGCTTTGCGCCCATTATGCCGATCAAATTTGACGGCTGGAATATCATTAACCAGCTCACCCTAAATATCATGTGGACGCCAGGCGATATTACCGGAATTAAAGGCTTACCCGAACCTTATACCGGCGATGGCCATGGCGGTAGTGCAGGTTATGCTGCTGGCCTAGCTGATACTGACTTTACCAGTTATTTTTCTTCAACTATAGGTGAAAACTTCACTTTTGGTTTTGGACCGACTTTCACTTTTCCGACCGATGAACCAACACGGGAACTGGGCAGTGGTAAGTTCAGTGTAGGACCTGCTTTAATGCTGGTTTATCAACCTGAACACTGGACAATAAGCCTAGAAGTGCAGCAAATTTGGTCGGTAATAGGCAACAAAGGTCGGGAAGATGTCAGCCAAATGCTTCTTCAACCCTCTCTTTATTACAACCTGCCCGAAGGCTGGTATTTACTTTCAGAGCTGCAAATGGTTGCCAACTGGCGCTCTAATTCAGAACAGCGCTGGACGGTGCCTATTGGTGCAGGCGTAGGAAAATTATTTAAAATCGGTGGCAACGCGATTAATAGCCGTTTAGGCGGCTATTATAATCCAGTAACACCGGATGCAGGACCAACCTGGTCAATGAATTTTTCTGTGGAATTTATTTTCGGCAGTTAATATTTAAGGAAAGACAAAAACGACACAAGTACAAGAAATTTTAATATCTCTGGCTGGGGGAAAATTCATTATCAAGGCTTTTCACTGCCTGTTGTTACTTTATTTCCTTATATAAGCGCCATTCGGATCTATTGCCAATTGACTTGCCTTCTACTTTTACTTAAACAGGGGCGACTAAACGCAATCCTAATCCTTGCTGCGTCTCTAGTAAAGCTTGATTAAAAGGTTTGTCGATAGCTTTACGTAATTTGTAGATATGACTTCTGAGGGTGTCACTGTCGGGGGTTAAATCGCCCCAGAGTTCTTTTTCTAATTGTTCCCGAGTCACTAAATTAGGCGACTCGCGCATCAGTATACGCAGTATTCTTAAACAGGTCGGTGATAAATGAATAGCTTGACCTTGCCGTGTCACCTGCATGGTTCGAGTATCTAATTGTAAGTCATGTACTTGATAAACGGCCTGATCAAGCGCACCGCGTTGACGACGAATCAGGGCATTCAGCCGTGCTTCTAACTCGGGCATATCAAACGGTTTAAGGGTAGTGGGTTAAATCTGTAATCATGTGTAAATATTGAGTCCAAATTCGA
>JACUUF010000407.1 GCA_014859465.1 Methyloprofundus sp. | reverse complement strand
CAATCTCAGCTAGTTGCGCAACGGCAAGATGATTAATTTGGTCGGCTAACTCGGGCTCAGTTTCCGCTTTATCAACTGCGGTATAAGCGGCACAGTTAATGATTACATCAAAACGCTGGTTGTTAAAAAACGCGCCAATCGATTCAGAACACGTTAAATCGAGTTCATCCCGTCCGACGAAAGTAAACTCCATTCCAGCGGTCATTCCAAGCGAAAGCGAGGAATCTTCCACTAACTTTTGCAAAGACTGCCCCAACTGTCCATTTTTACCCGTGATCAAGACACGCTTAATCATACAAACTTATCTCATAATTAAACATTAAACATTAAACATTAAGCATTCATCATTTAACATTTCTAAAAGCGGTTGTTTTAAATCCTTTTCCGACAACTTCAATTGATCTAACGACAAACCCCAATCAATGTGCAAAGCAGGATCATTAAAAGCCAAACCTCTGTCGCATTCTGGTGAATAGTAATTATCAACCTTATAAGAAAATATCGCAGAGTCACTCAACACCACAAATCCATGTGCAAAACCACGCGGAATAAACAATTGATGTTTATTCTCACCAGTCAAACGCACCGCGACATGCTGACCAAAAGTTGGACTACCTTCGCGAATATCCACCGCCACATCCAAAACCTCGCCTTCAATCACACGCACCAGTTTCGATTGCGCAAACGGCGGCAATTGAAAATGCAAACCGCGCAACACACCTTTAGTGGATTTGGACTCATTATCCTGGCAGAAGCTCACCTTGTAGCCTATCGCTTCTTCAAACTTATCCTGACGAAAGGTTTCTACAAAATAACCACGATGGTCTCCATGCACCTTGGGCTTAATCAACAGCACATCGGGAATAGATTGTTTAACAAACTGCATTAGATTCTCCGACCGTGTTCAGCACGTTGAATCAAATACTGACCGTATTGGTTTTTCTTTAAAGGCTCCGCCAAAGCAAGCAATTGTTCTTTGGATATATAGCCCATTTCATAAGCAATCTCTTCTAAACATGCCACTTTTAAACCTTGACGTTTCTCAATGGTTTCAATAAATGTTGATGCTTCAAGCAAGCTTTCATGAGTGCCAGTGTCTAACCAGGCATAACCACGCCCCATGGTTTCCAGCTTTAAACGCCCTTCCGCTAAATACATTTGATTAACCGTTGTGATTTCCAACTCACCTCGTTCGGAAGGCTTCACTTCAGCGGCTTTTTGTATGACATCATTCGGGTAAAAATACAAACCTGTCACCGCATAATTAGACTTGGGGTTTTTTGGCTTTTCTTCTAATGACACCACATTGCCATGTTCATCAAATTCTGCGACACCATAACGCTCTGGGTCATGCACATGATAACCAAACACGGTGGCCTTATTTTCATCACGCGCGTTCACCACCGCAGAAGACAATAGTTTAGTTAAGTCATGACCATAATAAATATTGTCACCCAAAATCAAACAGGCATCGTCGTCACCAATAAAGTCTTTGCCTAAAATAAACGCCTGCGCCAAACCATCCGGTGTAGGCTGCACCACATATTCAAACCGCATCCCCAAATCCGAACCATCGCCCAATAACCGCTGAAAACTGACTTGATCTTCCGGCGTGGTAATCACCAATACCTCTTTAATACCCGCCAACATCAACACCGACAACG
>JACUUF010000123.1 GCA_014859465.1 Methyloprofundus sp. | reverse complement strand
CAAAAAGCAGGGAAAGGATAGCTTCAATATAGCGGGTATTTCGACAGCCTAGGGTCAGGCTATTCTGGAATTAGGTTGTGGCTGGGGATCTTTAACCTTATTTATGGCAGAGCATTTGCCCAATAGTCGCATAACCGCAATCTCTAATTCTCACTCACAACGTGACTATATTTTGCAGCAGGCAGCAAAGCGCAACTTAGCTAATATTGAAGTGATTACCTGTGATGTCAATCAGCTTAAATTGACGCAACAATTTGAGCGTATCGTATCGGTAGAAATGTTTGAGCATATGCGCAATTATGAGCAGCTTTTACGCCGTGTGGCAAGTTGGTTAAAGCCACAAGGAAAATTATTTGTTCATGTCTTTTGTCATCGTTTTCTGGCCTATCCTTTTGCAACGGAAGGCGATGATAATTGGCTGGGACGCTATTTTTTTACCGGCGGTCTGATGCCGGCACGCGATACTTTATTGTATTTTCAAAAACACTTACATATAGCAAAGCAATGGGATTTATCCGGTAGTCATTATCAAAAAACAGCAGAAGCCTGGCTGCAAAATACCGATCAGCACCAAGAGGCGATAATACAACTTTTTACCGCCAGCTACGGCGAGCAAGAAGCACTATTATGGCTGCAACGCTGGCGCATTTTCTTTATGTCCTGTGCTGAATTGTTCGGTTATCAAAAAGGCAATGAATGGCTAGTGGCGCATTATTTATTTACTAAAGCTTAAACATCGCATGAGCAAAAAAGGATTACATTACAAACTGATTAAAGCCTTTTTACTGCAAATCCTATTGATTAGTGCAGCCACTCTATTTGGTGTCTTTGCCGCGGCTAAAGTGGTTGAAGATGGGTTGTTACAATCCGCGCTGGAAGGTGAAGCTAGCTATTATTGGAGTTTATATCAAAAAGATCCCAAGACGCCTCGGCCAAATACCTTAAATATGACCGGCTATCTGGCGCTTGCTAACGACTATTCCGAAGTTCCCGAGACTTTACGCAGCTTAAAACCTGGCTATGCGCGCGTACAAATGCCGCATGGTAAGCCGATTGTTTATGTTGAAGACTTTGCCAATGCGCGCTTATTTCTGGTTTTTGATGAAGAACAGGTCGCCACCCTCTCCTTCTATTTTGGCATTGTTCCGTTGAGCGTGGTCTTGATGCTCATTTACTTATTTTCCTGGTTAGCTTACCGGCAAACGCGCCAGGCGATTTCACCGTTTGTTAAATTAGCGCGTTTGGTTGAGCAGTTTAATTTTCGTGAACAACGCTCAAATAAACTTGATCTCACAGAATTTAGTGACTCTAGCGATAGCGAAATGATGACCCTAGTCAATGCCTTAAATCATTTTACTGAAAAACTGGCGGCATTTATTGAGCGTGAACGTAATTTCACCCGTGATGCTAGTCATGAGCTACGCACACCGCTGGCAGTGATTAAAAGCTCTTTGGCCTTATTACAAAAACGCAGCGACTTTCAAGCGAATGAAGCTAAGGCCGTTATCCTGATTGATCGTACCGTACGGGATATGGAAAACTTAATTGAAACACTGCTGTTATTAGCGCGCGAAGAGTCCTCACCCTTACCTGAAGACGACATTGTGATCAATGATTTAATTGCCACCTTATTGGAACAATTTAAACGTACACTGCGTAAGCCGAATGTCAGCCTTGTTGTCCAAGAAAATCATTTTTTATCCATTAAAGCGCCCGAGAAAGTACTGAGTATCTTGCTGGCCAATATTTTAAAAAATGCCTTTAGCTATACCGAAGCAGGACAAATTAGCATTACTATTGATGCAAACAGTATCAGCATTAGCGATAGCGGTATCGGCATAGAGCCTGAGCAACTACAAAAAGTGTTCGAACCTTTTTATCGCGTTCACAGTACAGGTCAAGGACATGGTTTAGGCTTGGCTATTGTCAAACGGCTTTGTGATCGTTTCAACTGGTCTTTAAAAGTGCGCAGTAAACCCAATGAAGGAACCTGTGTCAGTGTGTTTTTTAATAAATTGCGGTGAATAATCAATGACTATTAAAAATAGAGATAGCAAAATCAAAACGATAAGCATTTTAGGCAGTGGCTGGCTAGGCCTACCTTTAGCTGAACATTTTATAACGCAAGCTTATCAAGTCCATGCCTCAACGCGGTCAATAGCACGCTTACCTGATCTTAAGCGCATAAAAGCTCAGGCTTTTATTGTTGATATTGATAACTTAGGTGATATTTCCCAATTTCTGCATGCCGAAATTCTCATTATCAATATTACCTGTAAAAACCTTAACAGTTTTTCTCAGTTGCTTAAGCAAATAGAGGCATCAACGATTAAAAAAGTTTTATTAGTGAGTTCAACCTCTGTTTATGACAATGTCAATAAAGTTGTTACTGAAAACCAAGGAGCCGAACTTGAGAGCAGTCCTTTATGGCAGATAGAGCAATTGTTTTGTCATAATACACAGTTTTTAACCACCGTTGTCCGCTTCAGCGGCTTAGTCGGTTATAGCCGTCACCCAGGCCATTTTTTTCGTTCGGGTAAAGTGGTAGAACAACCTGACGCACCGGTTAATCTGATTCATCGTGATGATTGTATCGGTATTATCTGTGCCATTATCGAGCAGGATGCTTGGGGGGAAGTGTTTAACGGATGCGCTGCAACACATCCGAGCAAACGTGAATTTTATACCCATGCCAGAAAATTACTGAATCTGCCCGCACCTGAATTTGCACCGACCTCTGAACCGGCTTATAAAATTGTCAGTCATACTAAAGTGCAACAAGTATTACATTATCAATTCATGCACCCGGATCTGATGACTAGCGTTTTTTAATCACGTTGTTTGCTAAAACCGCTGCATTTCTAGCGCACTTTTGCTGCATACAGAATGATTTTTCGCTTACATAGTTTATTTATCATACTAAGATAACCTGAGTTCGGGATAATAGTTATTGATTTTAAAGGGGATTTTTATATTTCCATGATTTTCCTAGCCAAATCATGCAGATACCCCCTTAAAAGGCGACTTAAAAATCCAAGATTATTTGTATTTTTAGACAAAAATACATAAATATAACTGTAACAACTAGATATTAAAGGGATTTTCTTATCCCGAACTCAGGTTATGTTAGTATCGGTAAGCGTTATTTTCGGCTCGATGGCATTAACTTTGCTGATTTGCTTTGGTGCAGAAATTACTCTCGTTAAGCAAAAATAAAACCCTCTAATCTGCCTACTGGCTAAATGCTAAATTATGGTAATATAAGCAAACATTAATTATTACTTTGCTCTACTAGCCCAAAATTCGCCACCTTAGTATGCACTACTCTTCCTACGCATTAACCAGTCAAGTTAGACACAAGCTTTAGCTGAAATCTGAATACTGTGCAGTAATGGATTTTCGATTAAGACTCGAAAATGACATTATTGCAGGCCAAAAACTTAGGGTTTATTGCTTTAAGGAGCCAATCCTCATACCCCATTAGATATTGCAACTATGCCTCATAAAATTTTCTATTACCGCCTTATTCCTGTTGTTATCACCTTAATCGCTTTAGCCGTTTGGTTACAGCCTGCGTTTTTTGAGCGTGCAGCTGGCATTCATTTACCTGATGATGTCTTGCCGACATTGAGTAAACCCTTGGTAGTTGATAAGCCTTGTCTCGACGAGCATCCCGAATGGCGAGCAGCACAGACAATTGATGGGGTTGCTATGGCGGAATCTTTATTATGCGAACCGGATAATCCCTACAATATCGCTGCGTTCGTCAAAGGTATGAATAATATTTCCATGTCCACGTTAATGAATACGCATTTTGCCGAAGATGCACTGACTAAATCAGATGACTTAGATGGCGATGGCGATCCGGATATTATCCGCATTAAATTGGAAATCATAGAGCTCAATGGTGCGACACCCGATAGTCCCGATGTTTTTCCAAGCTATGATATAGCACCAGGTATACAACCCGGCATGTGGGCTTTTTCGCCTAAATTACGCGGTATGAGTGTAAAAAATTTCCGCTCAAATAAAGCCAATGCCGTTTTACGTGCGCCCTCTCCTGTGATTCGTATCGAACAAGGCGATAAAGTGTATATTACTTTGGAAAATACTCATTATCTGCCGCATACCATTCATTTTCATGGTGTCGATCATAGCTTTAAAACAACCAGCGGTGGCGATAATGATGGCGTACCAATCGTTGGAGAAATGGCCGTTATGCCGGGTACAACACGTACTTATGAATTACAACCGCGCCATGCTGGTACCATGCTTTATCATTGTCACGTGCAAACCGACAAACATTTATTGATGGGTTTAAACGGCATGTTTATAGTTGAAGAAAACCGCCCCAACAACTGGGTGCAAACGTTTAATGTCGGTGCCGGGCATGTGCGTTATCCCTCGGTCGCTATTAAAGAAAAATACGACCGAGAATATGATTTACATTATCAGTCGATTGATAAAAATCTGGCTAAAACGATTCAAGAATCTAACGATATACGCGAAATTTCCAAGCAAATGCACCGCGTTTATAATATGAGTGAATCTCATGAAAATTACTTTATGCTCAATGGTCACTCTTTTCCATACACATTGCGCGATGCCTTAATTGTCGCTAAGCCCGATGAAAATATTAAACTGCGCATTGCCAATACGCAGCACAGCAACATTGCCATCCATATACACGGCCATAAAGCGACTATTACTGACTATGATGGCGTCGCGGTCAATCCAAGCGCACAAATTACCCGCGATGTATTTGATTTAGCTGCGGCACAACGTCTTGATCTGAATTTACAAACCACCAATGACGGCTTGCACAGCTATGGCGAAGGTGTATGGCTATTTCATGATCATGTCGAAACCGGCGTTGCCAATGATGGCATTAGCCCTGGCGGAAATATCGCACTCATGGTTTACGAAAGCATGCTCAATCCTAATGGTATGCCTATGATCCGTGCCGATGCATTAGATGATGTGCTGACCAATAGTTACCAAAACAAAGAAAAGCCACAATGGGGAAAAAAAGATGCTGGCATGCTCGCGCCTGATTACGTCCATCTTATTTTATGGGGATTATTAGTCGGCCTTATTACAGGCTTGCTAATATTTATTGTTCGTGGCCTGAATAAGGTGAATTAACATGAAAACTCTATTACTTTTACTTTCATTACTGAATTCCACCGCTACTTTTTCAGCCATGAACCATGGCGGTATGATCATGGATGAAACGGGGATGATTATGAATCATAACCCGGATAAATTACCTAAAGACTGCCAAGAAATATCCAAAGATGTCGATATTACTATTCGCGGCGGACATAAATTTGCTCAGGACTTTAATGGCAAAATGTTCACCTATGATAAACGCGATTGGCAAGTACCCGGTTGCGCCCGAGTCAATATAACCTTTATCAATGAGGACGATATTCGCCATCAATTTATGCTACATGGTTTACCCGGCTATATGTACCCTAAAGGCATGTTCACCATTGAAGTCTACGGCAAAGGACAGAAAACAGGATCGTTTATTGTTCCTGCTCGTGATTATACTTATTACATCCATTGTGAAGTCTCAACCCATACCGAAAAAGGCATGAAAGCGCAGTTAAAAGTCGGTCAAGGCAGCGGCGACTTAGACAGTATTTTAGGGCTAACTGCACAACTAAAACCTGAGTATTATCCCATTAATAATGACCGTTACACATGGATTGCTTTAGCTGTTAGCATCCTTATTGGTGCATTGCTGATTAGATGGCTAATCACTTTGTTAGCAAGAAAATGGCAAAAGCATCGAAATCAACGTAAGACCGATATTTCCCCAGCAGAGCGCTGAGTTGTAGTAAAATCTGCTGCATATTATTAAAGAGGCTTAAAGCATGATTGGAAAAATTAAAAGTTACGATGCAGACACGCAAACCGGCATCATTAAATGCGATGAGATTTATTACGGTTTTCATATTGATGACTGGAGCGAAACCGAACAACCTCGCATTGATTCTGACGTACTCTTTGAAGGCGAAGGCGATACAGCCAGCCTAGTGACTCTCATTGGCAGCTATTTACAGCATAAAGATGCCGTGAAATCACGCAAACTGGCGATTTTCTTAGCGATGTTCCCTTTGACGGGACTCTTTGGTGGTCATCGCTGGTATTTAGGTTTTTATAAAATCGCTATGATCCAGATCACTGTAACCGCGTTCACTTTAGGTAGTGGCTATTTATGGCCTTTTGTCGAAGGGTTTTTATTACTCACCGGCAGACTAGATAAAGACCAACAAGGTCGCCCTTTAAAATAAATTCATCGCCTGTCACGGGCTTTATGCCCGTGCCCAACCACTTAAGCCTTCTCTCCTTCATGCTTGCCTCATTTGCACTTGCTGTTCAATTTTTAACCCGCTTCCCTCTCAATATTAGGATTGAATTTTCTGATAAACACCTAGGTCAATCGGTGCTTTTTTATCCGCTGATTGGTTTATTAATCGGTGGCGCGCTCGCCTTACTGGCTTATGTTTTACCAGCTCATGCGACAGCACTAAATGCTGCGCTGATTTTAAGTCTATGGGTATTGATCACTGGCGGCTTACATTTGGATGGCTTAGCGGATTGCAGCGATGCCTGGGTCGGTGGCCTCGGTGATAAAAGCCGTAGTTTAGCGATCATGAAAGACCCCGCTGCTGGGCCTATTGCCGTGAGCGTGTTAGTTTTGCTGTTACTTTTAAAATGGAGCGCTTTACAGCAACTGCTGAGCCCAGAGCAAACCCTACTGCCGCTTTTAATCGCGCCCTTTTTAGCGCGCTTAAGTATTTTAATCTTGATGCTCAGCACGCCGTATATCCGAGAAAATGGTTTAGGTAGCGCCATGCAACAGCATCTCCCTAAACAAGTCGCCATTGTTATAAGTGCCATTGCGCTGGCTTTTTGTGCTTGGTTCTGCTCAATTTATATTGTGCTTAACATGCTCTTTATTATTGGCGGAATACGTTATTTAGCCTTACAACGCCTACAGGGCATGACCGGTGATGTCTATGGCGCGAGCGTCGAAATCATCGAAGCGGCCGTTTTAATTAGCTGGGTATTCATCTATGGATAAACATAAATTTTCTGAAGCAGAAATTGCCGGCGTATATCGTGCGATAGCCGAACGCCGAGATATGCGCCATTTTATTGATCAGCCTATTGCCGCTGAAACTTTAACCAAATTACTCCAAGCAGCGCATCAAGCAGGCAGTGTTGGCTTAATGCAACCGTGGCGGTTTATTCGCATCACCGCTAACAGCTTACGTCAGTCTATTCACCAATTAGTCGAAGCAGAACGTCAACTCACCGCTCATGCCTTAGGCGAGCGCGAAGATGAATTTATGCAGCTTAAAGTTGCAGGCGTTTTAGAATGCGCCGAACTCTTAGTCGTCGCCCTGCCTGATAATCGCGAACAACACATCTTTGGCCGGCGCACTTTACCGGAAATGGATCTGGCTTCTGCCTCTTGCGCCATACAAAACCTTTGGCTCGCTGCACGCGCCGAAGGATTAGGCATGGGCTGGGTCTCTTTATTTGCGCCTGACAAATTATCTAGCTTGTTAAACATGCCCATAGGTAGCCAGCCAATAGCTATATTATGCTTAGGTCATGTAGAAGAATTTTATACTAAACCCATGTTAGAGCTAGAAAACTGGGCACAAGGACGTGCTTTAGAAGAATTTGTTAGTGAGAATAGCTGGGCAAGTTAATCTGTAATGACTTTCTGTGGGAGCGCGTAGGTTGAGTTGAAACTATTGCACTCGTTATCAAATGTCGAACTTAATAAATACTCATGCCTAAGCAGAGCTTAGTTCCCACCCGCTCCCTAACGAAGTTTGGGAGCGAGAAGCGCTAAAAGCGGGCAAAATCTCAGGCTTTACAATATTTCGACTTAACGACGGAAAAATAAATAAACGCCCGTACATTTCAAGGTCATATCTTTAGCATCCAACTCAATCACGTTACATGTTTCCATCTTAGAGCGACCTATGGTTTTTTGTTTCTTAATCACCCCCTCTTCAACGGCATAATTTAAGTCAATCACCAAGGTCTTTGTGCGACCAACCCGGTCTTCAGATTCTGTGTGTATGGTGCCATCTTTTCTAAAGTCCCATGTAGACATCAGCGCTACTTGCTCGGCATCCTGCTTAATCGCCTCAGCATACAAATTCCATTTACCTAAAACTTTAGCATCATCATTTAATTTAACTTCAGCATTTGCCGCAGCTGAAAATAAAAGTACCGCCCCTGCCAATAAGCCATGTTTCAATTTCATTGTGTTTTCCCCTTTATAATTATTATTTAATACCTACGTTTTTGATTGTAACACGCAAAACGGATTATTCACTCGCCAATACAAGCTTACATTTCATAAGGTTAGAATAGCTACCCTATGCCTTAGCAGCAGCCGCTTAAATGTGTCTGGATCTTTATCCTGGGTTATCTC
The DNA here is from genome assembly GCA_014859465.1 of Methyloprofundus sp. GTDB lineage: Bacteria > Pseudomonadota > Gammaproteobacteria > Methylococcales > Methylomonadaceae > Methyloprofundus. The sequence continues at coordinate 1,473 of JACUUF010000123.1, read as the reverse complement.
CCCAACTCGTGGATTAAAACGATGCTCCAAACGAGACACCCAAAAACGCAAACTGGCACGCCTTAAAAAAACCGGCAACAAGCGCGCCTCCTCTTGAGAAAAAACACGTACTGTCTGATAGGCCTGCAAAAAAGCCTGCTGCTTTTCTGGCTCAAAAACGCCTTGCTCACTAATACACCAATCATTCAAAGCAACCGCCACATCCAAGATAAAAGAGTCACAACAAGCGGCATAAAAATCCAATAAGCCGGTAACTGTATCGTCTACAAATAAAACATTATCTTTAAATAAATCGGCATGAATAAGACCTTGAGCTAAATGATCCGTCTCTTGATTAAATTGATAAGCAAGCTCGTCTGCCAACAAAACCAAATCTTGGGCAGATAAATGCGGCGCGATTTGCTGCGCACAGGCTTGTAAATTAATAAGAGATCGAGGATTTTTTTTAGAAAATTGTATGCTAGAGCTACTTAGATGCAAGCGCGCCAAAGCTGATGCAATTGATTGACATTGATTAAGCGTAGCACTAGTCACAGACTTACCTGGCAAACACTTAAATAAGGCAGCGGGTTTATTTGCTAAAACGTGTAAAAGCTTCTGATTTGAATCGACCAGCGGACAAGGATAATAATCTGCATGCTTACTTAACTGCTGCATTAAGTGCAAATAATCACTGACTTCATGCGCCTTCAAGTGCTCATATACCGTTAAGACAAAGTCGCCTTGTGCCGTTTTTAATAAATAATTAGTATTTTCTATCCCGGCACTAATACCTGAAAACTGCTGCAGTGAAGTAACGCCATAAGTACCAATAAACAGCTCGATTTGAGCCTGACTAAGTGAGGTATAAACGGACAATGCTTACCAACTAAAAATAGACCATTGATTAATTCTTAACTTATCATCCAGATCACTGGCTTTCACTTCTTCCATTTCGCCATCACCATCAGAATCAATAAAATAATAGGCCGGCCCGACATCAGGAATAATTTTTATTTTATAAATTTTGCCATTAACACTGTATTCATGGATCGTTTTCTTACCCTTTCGAGTAATGGTAATATCCGCATCCATCGGTTCACCATCTTCCACAGGCATAGGCATTTCTGGGACATCAATCATTTGTGGTGCTTCAGATATTTCGGGTTCAGCAACGGGGTCTTGCTCAGCAAAAACTGAGCAAGAAAATAAGACCAAACACAACAAAAGGGAACGATACATAAATCACAGCTATAAGTATAAGATTTAAGAAAACTAAGGTTATTATACGCTCAACCACTCGCTTTGCCGATAAAATTACGCCCTAGCACTAAGCCAAAATAAAGCATAGTTAAGCCATAAAAACAATAATATTTATGAGGAAGTATTGAGATGAATAGCACTAACCCCATGCACAGAATCCTTATAGTCGGTGGTGGCTGCATATTCGCAGCCATCATGAACACCCATTATTAAGCATCGTGAACACTGATT
>JACUUF010000122.1 GCA_014859465.1 Methyloprofundus sp. | reverse complement strand
ACTGCTGTTGCCAACTTTCGACTTTTGATCGCCTAAGCGCCTCGCTCAATTGAGCATATCGAACATGCACCGAATCCAAATGATGCTCTACTTTCATTTGATCATCGTTGGATAAATAACTAGGGGCATTAGCCAGCTCTTTTTCAAGAACACCGCAATCAACGATATCTAAAGAATCTAGCTTTTCTATCAAGGGCATTCTGGATGCAAGCCAATCGGCTGAGCGTTTTCGAGCTTTATTTAATCGCTCAGTCACTAAATCTTTATAAATTGATTTTAAATCCCAAGCTGGCTCTATTTCTTGATCTTCCAACCACTTATCTAATTCTGCAAGCTGCCGTTCTATTTGATACGTTAAGAATTCATCAAGCTTATCCGGACTATCGGCTCTACCTTCACCCCAAGCACTTACATCTTCTAAGATATGCTTTAGCAAATTGACAATGTCAGAGATTTCATTTTCATCTGCTGTACCGACAAAAATATCTCTTAACCGATTAGCCTTAGCCATGGTCTCACGCAACATTTCCTCTTTTTCAAGCGATAGGGAAAATAAATCGCCTAAAACCTTGGTATGTTGCTTTAACATTATCCGCAAACGATTTTGACGATTTTCAATGGCTTTAATTCGTGCGTTGATTTCATCGGCACTCAGCACTGAATGAGCAGCCTTCAAACCCTTAATAAGCTCGTCACCTTTTGCAATTTCGTCTCTTAAATCTCTGACAGGCGTGGATTCTGTAGGCGAAGCTTGACGTGGATAGTCTTCGCTCTCATCGAGAGTCAAAGCAAACTTTTGCCTAGCCTCAATTTGGACGATACTGTGGTGCGCTTGTTCTTCAAGAGCTTTTGCTTCCGCTTTAAAACCAAGTTGATTGACACTTTCAACGGCTTTTTCCATCCGGTGCCTAAAATCACTCACTTGCACAGTCGAATGACAGCTTTGCCGGGGAATCCAATCATTTAAAAGGCTGGATAACATAGGTTTAATTTGCGCCAGCAATACATCAAAACTTCTAATTATATGCGTTGGCCAACACCCTTCTTCATCCATGGTTTTGCGTTTTTTTATTAACTTTGAACCTATGTTTAGCAGCTCACCTACCCCATCGTTTTTTTCGGCCTTTTCTACTCTCAACTCCCAACGTTCTAATTCAGCTGCCGTTTCTCTTAGCAAGAGTAATACTTGAGTTGCACGGTCATTAAGAAACAAATAAGTCCCTTCCAAAGACTCCGGCAAAGGATCTACTTTTTTTGTTTGAGCGGCTTCCTGTGCTAAATCAATTATCGTTTGATAATCTTCTGCCAATTCCCAACGCCCCAATAAATTACGCCACCTGGCTTCGGCATCTTCCGACAAGAATCTCAAAGTACTTTGTTCTAAAAGCGCTCTTTCAAGAAAATGGCGGCCGCGCTGGGCCGGAAACGCATCATTAAGCCAATCGCTCGAAGCAATCATTTGACCGCTACGTTCAATGCGACGCGGCGGATTCTCGCAACCAATTAGCAACCCTAAAAACAACCCGGCTGACGCAGCGTTCATTCCATACGGAGGCGCAATAAGCTGCTTATACGAAGTCCAAAGAGATCTTTCTGGATCTGACTTATGAATTTGCACAATTAATTCAAAAACCGCTTTAACTTTCGGCTCTAGCGGCCCCGATAATTTTCCATTGGGTTGTAACGCTTTCCACGTCAGTGCTAATAATGAGCTTACGCGGTTTTGCAAACGTTTTGGTTGTGCCTGTAACCATATTCCATCTACTTGGTGCGCCACTAAGTTACGCGTCAATTGAGCACAATCAGATGCACCGCCACCCGCCGCAGTTGCAAATCCATCAAAAGGAAATGGCAAAATTTGAGAATAGACTTGGCTAAATATTCCGCTACCGACTTGTCTTAAACGCCCTACTGGAATTTCATTGAAACCAGCAACCCAAAACAAACGTTTTTTTATGGCATCCTGAGCGGATTCTTTTAAAGCCAAACGGCTACGTTCTATTTCTTCGGGTACGAAACGCCTAAACCGTTCACGTTCCTCCATTGTCATTTGTTCATCAAACAAATGAAGCCGGCCAAGATGCTCGGCCAAACTTTCATCATGATCGGACAGTCCTACAACCCAAATCGGGGCCATTTGATACCCTAATCGTTTGAGCTCCTGTGTAAAAATACGTTCTATGTTTTTTTCAACCTCCGCAACATCCTCATCGCCATGGATATAAACATATACAACTTTTCCTTTAGCGTCTGAAGGAGAAAGAGCTTGCTCCCATTCTTGGAATACGCGGTTAAGTGCCTTATCTAGTATTCGAGTATTTGAAAACTGAGCTTCGAATCGCCACTCTTGAGTAGAAATATCATGTTGTAAAGCAAAATCTGTTGCTATATCGGTCAATTCAGCATCAGCCGCCCCGCGACGAATAAACAAATCACGTATAGCATCGGTCGTCAGATTACTTTGCCGTTTACGCAACCATTGTTGAAACTGACCACGGGTTGATGCATCGGCAATTAATTCGTATTGTCCGAGATCGCGATTCCATTCAATAGCCCCTAGTTCTTGACTTAACGTCCTTAGCGCATCAGTCAAACTATGTAAAGTCATTGTTGTCGCTTCACATAATAGACAATCCATATTGTCTTGACTCTGTTTGCCAATTCGCATCTTCTCCAGCACAGCGACACCCGCCAATACCTGGCGTTGTGAATCGTTAAGATGTGATGAAAATTTTTCCAATAGCAACTGCAGCGTTTCAGCGACAGTACTCCCCGTTTGATGTTCTGCCGCAATCATCTCGGGCAACATACTGCTTAAAATCAATTCCGCAGCACTTACTTGTCGCAACCGTCCTTCTTTTGATGTGTCTTCAGCCGCGACACGTTCAATCATTTCCTTGATAAATGTCAGTGCTGAGCGGGATTGCACGACATCGCGTTGTCTCGTTAGAAACCAAGTTGCTAACGGATGAAGGGGCCAGCACCCTTGTGCGATCACGCGTTTAAATCGTTCCGGATCGCTCCATACAGGAAACCTGTTATATTCAGGCAAAGCATTGTTCATTCTTTGCCAAGAATCTTGACATAATCGATCAGCGTCATTTTCCCGCCAAACTTGGGATAATGCCTCCGGCTGCTTACCAATCATATGTGCGAAAATCGTTTCCAAGTTCGTGGATAAATACCACTTCTGAGCCGAATCGAAACGTGTGATATAGCGTTGTAATTGCCTTAGGTCGGCGCTGCCGAATCGCTTTAAATAAGCCTTTAGCTCATATTGAATAAATCCGATAAAACGAATTTTCGTGCTATTGTCCTGAACGCCTTGAAATATTTGTTGCAGTGCTGCATCACCCGCTAATAGCGGCTTTTCTGCGGCGTATTCCAAATAGCGACCAAACTCATCAAATAAGATAACAACGCTTGAAAAATCGCCATCTGGCCCACAATACACATCGCATAACGTATTAATCAATTCTTGCGCGGATTCTTGTCCTAAGACCGGAATTGGTGATCCATTCGCTTCGGAATAGATTGCATCTACTTCGTTATAAACAGCCTCGTCATTTTCACGTAAACAACTACAGATTTCCTCAGCGTTTTTTCCCAGTAAACGCTTTGCGAAACTATCACCTCGAAAAGCAAAGTTTCTTTCTACAAATTGTTCTGCCGATTGAAATCTTGGCGATAACGCCCGAATTGCGCCGGTATCAATACCATAACGATTTAACTGCGCTAATACAGCGTGACTTAGCGCATTCCCAAGATGAAACCCCGCCATCCCATCAAGCGTCAAAACCAATACAGGTTTAGCTAACTGTTCTAAATGAGATTGAACGGCTTGACTGATATCTACATCAGCTTGAGCAATTTGCTCTATAATCTTGGTCGATGCACTGCTGTGAGGGTTACCTAAAAGTGTAGCGCTGGTTAACGCTAAATGAGACTTACCAGATCCGTATCCTGCAACAACTAACCAATAAGGATTAACATCCTCGCCGCGTAACCCAGCCTGTAAGGAACTCAGGAGATCGCGAACAAAACTAGCGCTGTCCTTAAGGCGATAACCACCCTCGATACCTTCATTCTCCGCATCACCTGCGCCATGGTAACGAGGTCCATGAAATACAAAAGCCTCTGCCGCGCTTTGGGCTTGTGCAGGTCGCTCATCGTACCAGCGTAATTGAACAGCGCCTTCAAAAAAGTTTTCGTTGTGAAAACTGACTAAGTCTCCCACTTTCATAAAATATCACCTTATCCTTGATTAAATAAGCTCGTTGTAACTGCTACCCACCACTTGATCAGTTGTCTGTAGCCGCAACAATACTGGCGTACCTGTATACCGATCTACCTGAACAATACCTTTGTCCATCATCCAATCTAACCAACGGTTTATCATAGCTTCATCCCATCCCATAATTGCGAAACAACGTGTCTGCTGGGAGAAAAAGTCTAAAGCGATTTGGTTATCGGAATTGAATAACTCATCCCACACTAAATAGAGATAAGTTGCATAGAAAGAGAAAAAACTTTTATCTAATGGCGCCGCGAGCCTAGTAAAAGAATCGTTCTCTGCTTGCAGCAAAACATCGATAAGTCCTAAGCAACTGTCCTCGAGATAACTTCGAATAACAACGCCAGAAAGTGATTTCAAATAACTTTTTTCACCATGACGATCCGTCAAAAACTCCGAGAAACTTGATTGAGTAAATTGGGAGCCAAGCCTAAACCCACTCTCTGCAAAAAGCGCAAACCAAGAATCGGCAACGCCGGACGCCGGTAACGATAAGCTATACCTACGTGAAAGCATTAAATGCAATAACCACAATGTTTGTGGCTCGCTAAGAAAAGGATCTTCCTGAAAAACAATCAAACCTAACGACGTTAATCCTAACGACCATTGACTAGAGACTTTCTTAGCGCTAATCAATCCCATGCCGTAAGCATAGTAAATCATTGGCTCAACTTTGCCTGTACTACTTCCAGTAGGTATGCCTGTCTCAGCGCCTATGGAAACCTTGTCGCCAACGCCTCCTTTTGATGCAAAAGAAAGTAAAGATGCCAATAAGCGCCTATCAGGCAAAAAAGTCTGCGGAAAATTGAGCGGTAAAGCAAAGACACTAGATTTTTCGAACACCATTCCTTAAACTCCGAAATCTCTTTCTTCCAATGATGTCACCGACACCAGCTCGGCTTTTTCCCTTAAAACACCAGTCGAACTCAATACGGGGCCGAGTGACCAACACTGCCCTTTTTGTAACTTTGCCAGCCTTTCCCCCCATTCAGACTTTGAAATGCCAGTTGCCACACTGAGTAAATCAGCAAAACGATTTATTTCCGTATTCGCCGGTTTGAAGAACAATTTATGACCCGCCTGAAACAAGCGATCACGCTGCTCTTGATCGAACTGGCTAGTCGTTTGCGTTGCCAACATCAACGACAAACCAAATTTACGCCCCTCTCGCAACATTTTATCGATTGGGGAATCACTTCGATGATCTAAGTTCTGGATTTCGTCCAAGACCACAGGAATTGGCCTGTTCTTATTGCCTGTATTGCATACAAAATCCCATAAATCCCATAAAGCGAATTCGGTAACCAATTTTTGAATTTCCCGTGATAGCCCCTTTAGCTGCAATATATGAACCCAATTTTCCTGTGACGTTATCATCTCTTCCCATGCAGAATGACTTTGTTCTCGGAATGGTTGAGCTTTTATAAAAGGCTCTAACTTGTTTGCTAAAGATTCGCCATTCTGACCGTCTTCTCTTAATCGGGGTATTACTTCATTCAAACTAAAATTCGGATTTTCTTCGATACCTGATTCCAACACACGAACCAATGCAGAAGTCTGCTGATCACCCATGGTGCTATAAACCGAAGTAAAAATGCTCGCCACCCGAGAAGCGACTTGATAGGAGTTTTCTTCTATCAAAGGCATTGAAGGATCGATGATTTGTTGCTGTCTTCTAAAAGGGTTTAATGGAAGTTTATCTGTAATTACAAAATGATCCTTTGGCTTACCGACATCGCGGAATCGTGACTCGACTTGATTTGGCAAAAAACCATCGGTGTAATCAACAATTAACGAGCGGGTGCGCCGCTTTGCCATTTCCGTAAGTAAACACTGAATACCATAAGTTTTACCAGAACCGGATGTGCCAAACAGTAACATATGTCTATTAGCCAATTGTGGATGCCCATAATGCCAATAGACTCGCTCACCGTTACTTTTTGTCCCGATCAAGAGTTTTTCCGGCGGTTGGCTATAGAAAGGTTCTATAGATAGAGAATCATCACTTTTTTCTACAGCCTTTTCCGATTCAATAACTTTTTGACTCTCTTCAGTATTTGATACCATCTGTTCGGTATCTTTTTTTGTCAATTCATCTTCCGCTTCTTGCTGATGAATAGTTTCATCAATCGTAATTTGATGCGCTTCGCCCGGCTCTTGGTCTGGTGTAGACAACGCCTCGGTAGATTCGTTGTTAACCATGCTTGATTTAGTAAATTCAGGGACAGCCGTAATAGGGTTAGCTATAAGATCTATTTTTAAATCACCTTGTTCTTTACCGCTAAACAGCATCTCTAAACCTTTATAACCCATCGCAACATGGCGTATTGACGCATTAGGCGGGATCTTAAAGGGAGGTAAAATAGCGCCTGCAGGCAAGGCTAAATTTGTAATCTTCGTCTCTTGGCTAGGATCATCTGTCCAGAATGTAAAAATAGCCCCTTGCCAATGGATTTCATAATATCCTTCCGTCAACTGTTCTAACGCTACATCAAGCTTTTCCCGCTGCTGTTCAGGCATTGAAATAACATAGCGTGAAGTAATCGAACGCTGTAGCTGCGCCCACCAATAACGCCTATCAAAAATTACTCTATGAATATCGCAGCGATTGGGCGCTAATAATTGCGTTAAATGACTCAAACCATCCTGTACCTGCTCATACGCCTTCATGAGATGGCTGTCATTTTGTTTTGCGAATTTACACTCTATCAACACTGCCTGAATCAGAGGAACTTCGTTGTCGCGCAAGATCAACGATAATTGCATTAGATCAGGACGGTAAGTCACATCGCTTCCGGCAAACCAATGTTGCAACGCATCAACCGGCAATAATTGCGCCATGACCGCATTTTCTGGAACCGTCAAGAGGCGGCGAATGGCAGCAAAACCAATGACTTCGCGGATTTTTTCACCCTGTCCTACAACGGCGCGCAAAGATGAAAGACCAATCACCTCCTCAGCCTCATTGACGATACATTCCGCCATTGCTTCGAAATTATCATCGGACTGAAAAGGCAGCAAACCAACCAAATGGTTTCTGACCATATTAGTCAACTGTGAAAGCGTGTCTTGCTCGGTTGAAATCGACAAATTTAATTCGCCGTAGGCGCCTAAGCCGGATGTAAAGCCAACAATTCTTCGCTCACCATGATTAGTCCCACTTGTAAGCAAATGTTTATCCACAAAAGGATCGATACAAGCCACCCATTGCGACATTTTATGCATCGCCTCAACAACGCCCTGCCACGGCTGATAATCAATATGGCCGAAAATCAAATGCTCCCCGTCGGGATTTTGCGGATGCCGCAACCGAGCTGACAAATCCGCATGATGCGTCTGAATACGAAGCCTACGATTGCTCAAAAGACTCTTACGCTTAAAATGCTCACCTTGTTGAATCGGCCTGGGATATTCACAAATAGGAAACTGACTGAAATTATTCTTATGGAAATCAAATTCAAACGGTAATGCCATTTCGGCATCGCCAGTCAATTTGCTGGATAAAAACCGAAATAAAAAGCCAATATCGTACTGTCGTCTTTCATCCTTGAGTCGCTTTACCATTTTTTCAGGTGTTGGTGCAAAGTGATGAGCAACGGAAATGATGACAGAACGGCCTTGTTCTCGATATTTATCCATCAATTGATGGCGCCAAGTTGCTAATCGAGTTTCTACGGAAAGCGGTGAAGATGATGTGGAATAGACCATTACTTCGCAATGAAACGGCGGCCACTCATCAGAACTTTGTTTTAAATAATTACGCAAAAATCGGTCGACACCGGAGAGTATTGTCGCCAACTCTTCAACATGAACAGCCAAAATACGCAGCCCATCTTCAGCAAAGGGATAAAGCGCCAAATAGTCGAACAAGACCCGTTCGACAACAGAACTTTCTTCTGTTGGCTTGACGACATCAGCGATATTATCATCGTCATCGATTTCGTCATCGCGCAACAAAGTCTGTACGGCCAAACTTTTTTCCGTGGCAGGTTCCTCGCCCAAATAATGCAACAAACCAAATGATTTAATTTTGGCTGATAAAGTTCTCTGATCGTTAATCACTAAACCCGCCAATGGACGATGAATTTCGACTAGATTAAGCAAGCGTTCAAACGCATCTTTTCCATTGCGGCTAAGCAAATGCTCGCCAACAACCTCGGGAAAACTATCGCATAAAAAACGACAGCGGGCTTGGCTCAGCTCTAAAACAGGCGGGCTCAGTCCCCAAACAACCGCAGATTTCAAAAAACCGTCATTAGGATTGACGCGATCATCAATCAATAAAAACGCCTTATAGAAACAGCGAAGCAACTCTTCGCCACCGGTAATATGCTTATCCAAAACCCGTTTAGCTAAATTTTCATACGCTCTCTGCACAGCAATAAAATGTCCTTGCATAGCCGCGTAATAACCCTGCTCAATATAAAATTGTAGCCAGTTAAAATAAGCCGTACTTAACTTTTTTACATCACCCCATAAAGAACTATCGATTATGGCTGTATCTATCTTTTCTACCAGATTTATTGGCTTCATTTCAGACGACAAAGCCTGTCTAACTAATCGATTAGCCTCCTCTTCATCCGCCGCAAAATAAAGCGCTGTCATAATCACTTCGGGCATTTGAAAAGCGGGTAATAGGACATGCGTTTTAGCAAAAACTGCCCCCTTCCATTGCTCCAAGACCCATTTCGCGCAATCGTATTGAACCCTTTCTGGATGTGTCGGCTCGAATGCCCATTGAAAAACGCGCGGTTTAAGTTTTTCAAAATCCTCCGTTGTGATGAGATTGATTTTGAAACCGACATGAGGCCGGGCTCTACTCGTTCCATAATCCAAACCTTCCATATTCAAAACAATAGGCACTCTACATTGCCATTGATCGCGCAATTGCAGCGATTGATCTTCATCGACAGGAAAACGTAAATCGATTTCATCGAGTCGATCAGCTAAACCGCCTAAACAACCTTGAATCAATTCTTCGGCTAGGCTGTTAGCCTCGAGGTCATGATTGAAACGTTTGACCTCGATCTCAATGCCTTGTAAAACATCGGCGATAGGACGACCAGTGCTTTGGCTTTCGAATTCAAGCACGGTTTGCCATACCGCTTGTAATAGAACATCCACACTAAAACCGGATAAGCGTTGAATTTTATCTTTTTTCGGTTTCGGTTCCGTGCGGAGCTTTAATATATTTAAGACCGGCAATAAATCCGTTTGCAACAGTTTCGCTTTCGCTTCGGCATCGGCTTTGTAAATAAAATCATGCAAAGTGTCGCGATATTCTTCTAAACCCTGATACAAGGGCTGTGTTGATAACACCTCCGGAATATCCAAAAGCTCGTCTTCAAATGCCTTTTCCAATTTTTGCCAAGCTTTCTTCTGATCAGACGCGCTCTTAAATTTTTGATGCGAAATAAAGGCATCGGCTTCCTTGATCAAATTAACAGACTTTTTCTTGCTGATATCAACGTTTAATAAAGGGGGAATGTCCCAATACGCCAGCGATTGATAAAACTGGTCAAGGACATCGTTAATAGAAGCCATATCATGCTTATGTGTATATATTTTTCGTTCAAAAAATTCGGCTAATTTAACCAATAAACGAGGCCGAACTTTAAACAATTGATGTAATACAACATCGAATGATTCTATCTGCTGTTCTGAACAATCTAAATCTAAATCTTCGCTTATATGGCGAAGCCATG
>JACUUF010000121.1 GCA_014859465.1 Methyloprofundus sp. | reverse complement strand
GCACCAACCTGAAAATTTCAAACTGCTACATCACTCAACACCGAGTGAACTGGAAGTCTTAGAAGAGAAAATGATTAAGCTCGCGCTGTATAAGGGGTTTGATCCTTATCAAATAGCAGCCAATAAGATTCGCGCAGAAGGTTTAAATCTAATTCCTATTGCTGCAGAGATTGATACCAAAGGTGTAAACACAATTGAATTTCTTGAAAACTTTTTTCAACTTTTTCATGACATTAAGCTTGTTCAGGTCGAATCAGTTTGTTATAAATGGAGAAAAATACGGACAGATTTTTGGTTCCGTACAGAAGAGGAAGCGACAAAATTTGTTAATTATTTTGATGAAATTTTCGCATCCTCTTCTTCAAAACGCTACCCGAACGAACATCTAATGCGTTTTGGGATAAAAAAAACCAATGGCTCCCCTATAGAGCCATTGGGCGGCGAAATCCATCCACGATATGCGCCCTCCTATCTCACACTGGCTTTCACCAGCGTGGACGGCAGCGATATGAATTTATTAATGTCGCTCGGCCTTCATTTGTTAATGGTGTTTTTACATCTTAAAAAACCTTTAACTTCAATCTAAGAATTTTACTTAGCGCACACATAAAAATTTTTTTGATTTTAAGCCTGTTTTAAGGAGAGTCATATGCACCGTATTGTAGTAGAAAAAATTCCTGTATCGGTTGATGTTATTAATGATCACTATGCCGGTCAGGTCGGTACCGCCATCGCAGATGATGACGCGAAAACTGCTGCCGAAATGGTTTTACGGGTTCGACTCCGTGCTTATGTGGCTTATGCACATAAAACTGAACCCAAAGCTTTTATCACGGCTTTCATCAGCGAAGGTGCAAAGCCGCAAGGATTTTTGGCTTTAGTGGCGGAGGTTGATGAATACAGTCGAACTGATGTCGCCAAAATCGTTTCTTCCAGGATTGAAGAGGGTTTGCGTGATGCACAAGAGCTTCAAGAAAAAAAGCTTCTTGCGCACGCCCTTCCCGAAGGTGAGGAAAAAACCGAACAAGTTAAAACGTTAAACGCCTTGCCAGTAAAACTGAAGGATCTAGAAAAGGAGCTACCCAAACTTAAACTGGCTGCAACGCAAATAAACGCGGAGAGTCCAGATGCAATAGCTGAAGACACAATGGAGGTGATTGAAAAAATCTCAATAGAAACTACCGATTTAAAAGCTTCGCCTACGCATGAGGAAGTCACGTTTTTCGTGAAGGTTTCCAGCATGGCAAACGGAAACGCAACGGTCAATATTCAAAATAAGGAGCTAGGATTTGAAACATTGACAATTTCTCGGATGGTCGGCGATAAAGATTTTTGTGATTTTTTTTACCACGCCAGCTTAAATAATGTTGTATTTGAGGTCTCGTTAGTTTTCGATAATGAGTTGGCCTCGGCTTCATCAAAAACGCTTCTGACGGCAAGATCCGTCCGGTTTCCCTTTTCTGAAAAGGAAATTATCGATAGCATAATCAATCGAAACCGCGATTCTCAACTGATTTTTCAGTTTGAGGAGATGACTGAAGACTTGTGAATGAAAGAAATCTGTGTCATTCCTTTTTGAGTAATTTTAACGAAATGACACAGATTTCTAAACACTACCGATGTTTCACATCGAAATGTTTTACAATCCCAAACGTCGTCATACTTATCACGGACGCATATATCCGGCTTAGTTTAAAAGACGTTATTTTGAGAACCTTAAAAGTGTCGAGTAAACTTAGGCCTTACCATTCTGAAAAACATTGCTACCTAATTTTTAATAAGTTTCAACTCGATACCGCACCAAGCTTATTCCTAGGTCTTCAAGCTGATCCGCAGAGAGCTCAACTCCACGTAATTCAAATGGTACATTAAAGGCCAAATGCCAATATTCGACGCCTTTAGCATTCATATCAGCGACCATTGGAATGGGTAGATTTCCAACTACCTTGTCGCCAGAGTTAAGCTGAGCTAAGTCTAAATGCAAAATATGCTCGTCAAAATTAAACCCTTGGTGAATTAACCAATCTAGGGCTCCTTGGTGGCGTGTTACTACAAACGTTTTCATAAGCGTTTTTCTACCCTTATATTTAAAAAGTATAAGAAAATCCTAACTCAAGGATACTAATATCCGTGTAATTTAACCGGCTATCCATTTTTGGCATAACTCGACCTCCGAAGGCTAAGTTCAAACCAAATGTTTTAGGCACATGCGTCATAATACCCAACTTCCATCTCAAGTGCTCTTCAGGTAACGGCTCACCTAAAATCATCGTATCTTTTGGGTAAATCACTTTTTCAACCGTAAACCCAAACATGTGACCCAAGAAAAATCCAATGCCAATACTTTTACCACTAATATTTTCTCGTACTTCATCACTACAGCGCCCTCTAGTCGTTTGTCTACAAACATCCCACTCATCAGTGGTGTGCCCAAATCCTATACCCAATCCAGATCCAAAGTGATGAAACCACAAACCTAATGATGTACTGCCAACGGTGGTATCGCCCGGTCTATCAGAGGCATCTCTAACGGATGCCGAACTCTCATAACCTGAACTATCAGAGTGCAGACTTAACCTAACGCCAAATCCTTCATTCAGCCTAAATTTTGGTTGAGCTCTAGGTTGATGTCTGGAGTGGCTAGTCTCTGTACGCACTGAATCAGTCGAAGAGTCTTGCACAACATCCTCTTCAAACATACCCTTCCCAGAATGAGCTTTCACGACTTGTGGCGTGGGTTCCTTTTCGACTTTTTTCATTCGCCCTTGCAATATCATCAACTCAGAACGAATTGAGGCATTTTCACCCATAAATGGGTTTTCAACCGCCACCAAATATTCAAACACCCCTGTCCACTGACGTGCTAACGCGCCCTGAATATCGATATTCTGTTTCTGCCCAACAAAACGTAAGTTATCTAAATACAATAACCCCTCGCTTAATTTGTATTGAGCCGCCAGCTTTAAGCGCTCCTGATCCAAAAACTGCTTTTCTAATACCTGGTCACATTGAGCCAAAGTTTGATTTGTTGCGCAAATTACCCGCTCACGGCTATCCGTTTTTTGAACCTGATATAACTCCTGTTTTAGCTTTTTATATTCGTCCTCATTATCCTGCAACTGTTTCGTGAGTCTTGAGATACGTTCAGCCAGCATCTGCTTGGCCTGCTGATGTTTTCTCTGGGTTTCGAGGGCTTGTTTAACAGATCCCGTATCAACATCAAACGTGGCTAATACTTCACAACTAATGGCACCAGAAACTTCATCGTAACGTGACGACTCATTTTGAGAACCTGAACGTAAAGTGGATTGAGCCATCGTCATTTCAATGATTCGATCCTCAAAACTTTCTTTCACCTCTCCATCGTGCTCCTGCACATTAAAGCGCACCTCACGCACCAAAAAACTGGCGGCTTGCTGCGCGGCATCTTTACGCGCTGATTCTAAAGCTAAACGACAAGCCTCGTTTTTTGTTTGAGCGGTGGCCACACCCAAACCTTTGGATAGCGTTGTATCGGCCCAAACAGATTGCAAGGCCATCATCACCCATAGCAACCCAAAACCCATTGCCAAAACAAACTGCTTCATCGTGATGCACTCCTCTAAAAGAATGCACCCAGTTTAAAAACATCTTATGTATTAATCACAAACCAAAAACTTGTCAAAATTGGCAAATGGCTAATGCTCGCTATAATAGCGTCACTATATAAATAAATAGAGCCTTTAACATGAACCAAGAACACCTCAATCAACCTCAACAATATTCAAAACGAATACTTTATGCGGTACTCGGGCTTTCACCGCAAATCCTTACCGAAACGCTTTATGCCTTACTTAAAAGCCGCGAATCGTTTATCCCCACAGAAATCCACGTACTCACCACTACCAAAGGCGCGCAGCATTGTAAGCTCGCGTTATTTAACGAAAATGGTGGATGGTTCCATCGGTTTTGCCAAGATTACGACATCGATGGTATTGAGTTTAATGAAAACCACATCCATACACTTCAAAACGAACATGGCATTAATATTGACGATATCCGCACCCCAGAAGAAAATACCGCTGTTGCCAACCAGATCAGCCAACATATCAGAAGCTTCACATCCACAGCCGATAGCGCACTGCACGTCTCAATAGCTGGTGGACGCAAAACAATGGGCTTTTATGCCGGTTATGCGTTATCCATGTTTGGCCGCGAACAAGATCGTTTATCTCACGTACTGGTCGAGCCTCAATTTGAAGGCCACCCAAACTTTTTCTATCCCACCCCTTATTCCAGTGTTATCCGAACCCGCGATCAACAAGAAATTCTAGAAGTACGCGATGCCAAGGTTGATCTTGCCTACTTACCTATCGTAAGAATGCGTCATGCAATTGATGAAAAATTAATCGAACAAGCACACGATTTCAACAGCATGGTTATGTATTTACAACGCAGTTTTGAACAACCTAATCTAGTGGTACTTACAAAGCAACGCTCGCTACAAGTTGGCGACCGAATCATTAAACTCTCCCCCGCCAACTTTGTGTTTTACTACTGGATGCTTGATCGACTTATTAACAATAAGCCTGGCATTCAAATCCCGCAGGACGGCCACCCTGATCCAGAATACCGAGATGAATACTACGCCATTAAAAATCGAATTATTGATGAAATGCGCGACATGGACAGAACACTCGATTCAATTAAAAACGGCATGACAAAAGAGTTTATTGCACAACGAAAAACAGGTATAAAAGAAGCTTTAACAAAAGTGCTTGGAATCAACGCTGAACACTATTTGATACAAGACGAAAAATCAGACCGCATTAATCAGCATCGGCTAATGCTAGACCCAAAAAAAATAAAGATTACCTAAGGATACCCAATGAAAAACATTTCAAAAAATATATTAACCAGCCTTGCAATTTTAGGTACTGTTTTACTCGTCACCGTTTCCACCTCATGGCTTGCTGACTTGGGTAAAGAACATTTGCTATACAAAATAGACCTTAAAACCATGGGGTTGATCTTTCTTACCCTAATTTTACTTGGCACCACTTTTTTAGGTATTACACTTGCCAAGTGGGTAGCTAAGAGACTTGCCTCTCCTGATGTCCGCTCATTTAAAGAGCTTACTCATGATGACTATGTAAACAATCTAAAACATACGGGGGTCGTTATCACATCGCTATCGACCATTGCAGGTAAAACCCCCGAACAAATTAATCAATATATTGATCACCTCTTTGAAAACTTTACTATTCAGCAAATTTGCGAAACCGCCATTACAGATATTAATAGTCAACCTAACAGCAATAATATTGAAATACTCACATATTTTCCATGGCAGCAACAGCTTAGATTGCTTTTTGAAGTGACAAGCTATAGTAAAAAAATTCGGCTTATTGTATTAACAAGCCACGAGTCAAACGAACAAGTTACATCGTTTAAATACCTTATTGATCGCTTTGAAAAATCAGTCATACATGAAGGTCTAAATTTGACGATTGAAGATACAATAAAAAAATTAGACTTCACCAAAATTAACGAGGTTTCAGAAGCTATTAAACTTCAATTAGACGAATGCAAACCTGACCCAGATCATAAGGTTTTAATTGATGTCACAGCTGGACAAAAAACTTACTCTCTTGCGGCTGTGCTTTCTAGTGTAGATAAGCCAAATGTGCTAACCAGTTATGTGGATACCAACGCGCCATTTGAACTTCGGGTTCAAAATATCATTAACGACAGACAAACCCTTTTAAGCTTAATGTAACAAACAAAACCCCGATTTTCGGGGCTAATAAACCACTCCAACTTTACAAATTGCCAGCTTCACGCTGGCGTTTTTGTTCTTCTTCGCGCTTTAACTGTTCACGAAACGAACGCATAAAGCCTTCATTAATATAATTCATTTCCATTTCAAAACTCATGTGTGGGGCTTCCAACGTTATTTCGGTGTCACCGTCTTGCATTACCACCTTTTTATTGCCTACAAATGGAATTTGCTGTGACTTCACATGATATTTACCGCGCATCATGCTATACAAATCGTCAAACCGATGTTTAGGCAGTTTGGTTAACACCGCCACGAGTTTGCCGTCTTCATCAAAAATCACACGTGCCTGCTGTAGTCCGTTTAACCCAAGTTCAGAAGGCGTTAAATCATACATTAAGCCATTACTATAGCTATTTACTCCGAGTAATTCAGTCGTGTACTTATCAATCAGGTCTGCAACCGTCGCCTTACCTAATTCCAAGCCAAACGGCGATGGATTAGCCAAAGACACCATTGGAACAAACAACATCAAAGCCAATAACCAATTCTTCATATTTTTACCCTCATAAATTTACACTTTATTTGCTTAGCTCCAGGGAGCTTACGCCCCACAAGATTTTAAGCCTTACGCCAACGCTCAAACACGAGCATAGTTGTCGGATTAAAAACGGTAATTCGCACCGAAACCAATGCCGCCAACATTTGAATGTAGCTTGTTATAATCCAAGCTTAATGCCACCTTATTATTCAGCTTATAGCTTGCTCCTAACCCCCAAGCTAATCCACCATCGGAAGACGTTGTGCTTTCAGACCCGACTTTTGCAAAAGTTGATACCGTGCCGTAACCCAACTTAGCATTAAAATCTACCTGCTCGTTTAACGGAATCACACTGGCAAAAAACACCGCCCAATAAGCGTTACGTACCTTAGCCGTCCCCACTGTGTCTTCTCCCATCGGGATACCCAGTACAACCTCAGAACCAAAGTTGTTCCAACGCTTACCAATCGAACGATACTTAACCGCTAACACAGGTGTACTCGCCGATGAACTTAAGCCCTCATTTGTTAACATTTCATAAGATAATGCCATTTCAGAATAACCCTTACTATCCTCTGCCCAAGTCGCTAAAGGCGTACCGATTGTTAAGGCTCCGACTACAGCTGTTGCTAATAATGCTTTTTTCATTGTTATCACTCCAAAGTTATAAATAAACGGTTTATACAAAACTCGTAAACCCAAGGCTTAACGAATGATGCACAGTTTAAAAACAAATCCGCAGATTGTCTGACACCAAAAACTTGTGAAAATTAGTCGTTTTTTACACCAAGAAATTTGGACAAAAAAAAGCCGGCAACAAAGCCGGCAACAAAGCCGGCTAAAAAAAAAGCGTAATAAAGCAGTGATAAACCTATCTAAAAATCATCATTAAACCCGCCCATTGAATCAAAACTGTCAAATGGATCGCTAAGCGAGTCACTGAAAGAATCATCAAACATGCTACTGAGCGTATCATCCATTGAACCAAAGTCGTTAAACGTATCATTATGCAAATCCGTACCATACGGATTACCTTCCACATCAACACCGCCTATACCGCCCATCATCGGCAAGCCATTCGCTGGATTAACTGATGATTCAATCGAATAGTCGGTACTCGATGTGCCAAACCATCCAAATAATGTATTAAAAAGTCCCATCAAACACCTCCCAGGTTAATCAAAATGAACTGTTTTAACTCCCCTTTATTCTAACCAACTGACCGCCAAACTTTATCTATCACAAACTTGTCAAAAGGCGATTACCAGGCCTGGTGCTTTGTTACAAGCTACCAATAATCTTTACGTGCATCCGTAAATATGCAGCTCACACCACCAACATTGTGCACAATCGGAAAATTAAAATCACAAGCAAAACCCGCCACTATTATCGGCAACTGCTCATTGCCATACAACGTTGGGGTAAAAACCAATACCTCCCCTACTTTGCAACTATCTAACTCATTTACATTCGAAATCTGACAAACATCGCCTTGTTTCGCCCCCAAGATCGGCAACGCCATCGCTTGTGAACTAAACATAAAAAGCCCTGCCAAAACAAATCTATTTAAGAATTTCATAAAAAATTTGACCTCTTTATTTTAAAAAAACGAGTTAAGTAATAACAACTAATCCCCTATGGGCGGGGAATGGGTTTGAATATACATATTCCGTGGTGCTAGTGGCTCTGGAAAGGTCTTAATCCCCTATGGGCGGGGAATGGGTTTGAATTAGTCCACAACACCTTGGAGGGTGTATGTTAAGGTCTTAATCCCCTATGGGCGGGGAATGGGTTTGAATGGCCGCTCACGAGTGGTCAATCAAGACCGCCCGCGTCTTAATCCCCTATGGGCGGGGAATGGGTTTGAATTGTGGTAAGGAACGAAAAGGGGCACATCGTTAGGTCTTAATCCCCTATGGGCGGGGAATGGGTTTGAATAGTTCAACGAGCAGCATCCAACACTAGCTGTGGGTCTTAATCCCCTATGGGCGGGGAATGGGTTTGAATACAAATTAAAAATATAACAGACGGTCGCGTGAAGTCTTAATCCCCTATGGGCGGGGAATGGGTTTGAATAGTGGTACGTCGTGCTAACTCAAACCCTTTGCGGTCTTAATCCCCTATGGGCGGGGAATGGGTTTGAATCGATCTAAACGCGTTAATTTCTTCAATCCCAGCGTCTTAATCCCCTATGGGCGGGGAATGGGTTTGAATTATTTTTTTGAGGACTTATCACGAGTTTCTTGGCTGTCTTAATCCCCTATGGGCGGGGAATGGGTTTGAATGCTGTTGAGGCTTTGTTCGAGACAGCTCGTCTTTGTCTTAATCCCCTATGGGCGGGGAATGGGTTTGAATTATGAATGTAGTTAACTTAACACCACATGAAATGTCTTAATCCCCTATGGGCGGGGAATGGGTTTGAATGTAACAAAGGGTTCTTGGGTTGACCGCGCAAGTGTCTTAATCCCCTATGGGCGGGGAATGGGTTTGAATTACGACGGCGTGCTGCATGTCGGGGCACAAGTTAGTCTTAATCCCCTATGGGCGGGGAATGGGTTTGAATCGTTGTTTCATTTTATGCCAAGAGTTCTTCATGTGTCTTAATCCCCTATGGGCGGGGAATGGGTTTGAATCAGGGACGTCTTCCTTGGGAAACCAAGGAGGAATGGTCTTAATCCCCTATGGGCGGGGAATGGGTTTGAATGCGTCTATCGGGGAATAACTAACCTGGTGTGATGGTCTTAATCCCCTATGGGCGGGGAATGGGTTTGAATCACTCTAACTACGCTAAACAACCCAAGCATGCAGGTCTTAATCCCCTATGGGCGGGGAATGGGTTTGAATGGGCATACATTTCCCCGATGGGGAGGTGTATGCCGTCTTAATCCCCTATGGGCGGGGAATGGGTTTGAATGTTAACTTAACACCACATGAGATCAATCTAAACAGTCTTAATCCCCTATGGGCGGGGAATGGGTTTGAATGTTGTTATGGCAAAGCTATACATCTTCCGTGGGTCTTAATCCCCTATGGGCGGGGAATGGGTTTGAATATTCTCTTGACATTTTAGGTAAAGCGGAGTTTCAGTCTTAATCCCCTATGGGCGGGGAATGGGTTTGAATTAAGAAATCAAAAACACTCCCTTTCGATCGGATTGTCTTAATCCCCTATGGGCGGGGAATGGGTTTGAATACTTTCAAGTTGCTAAAAACATCATAAATCCAGAGTCTTAATCCCCTATGGGCGGGGAATGGGTTTGAATAAATGGAATATTTAAATGCAACGCCACATGCCATGTCTTAATCCCCTATGGGCGGGGAATGGGTTTGAATATCCTTGGCGACGATATTGTAATCGTCGGTGATGAGTCTTAATCCCCTATGGGCGGGGAATGGGTTTGAATTCCGGTTCCCTCGTTCACCGCGAAAGCGGTAAGAGTCTTAATCCCCTATGGGCGGGGAATGGGTTTGAATTGCAAGCGGCGATGGTTGCGTGCGACCAATACCGTCTTAATCCCCTATGGGCGGGGAATGGGTTTGAATGTAAATGGTGGTGATAAAGGTTCAAATAGTTTGGTCTTAATCCCCTATGGGCGGGGAATGGGTTTGAATTTAAACTTTTCAAAAGAATAAGTATTTCAGACATGTCTTAATCCCCTATGGGCGGGGAATGGGTTTGAATCCTTGTGGATAACTTTTTT
>JACUUF010000120.1 GCA_014859465.1 Methyloprofundus sp. | reverse complement strand
TTATATGCAAAAACATATCAGTTTTATCCAAAGAGCACAAGGTTGATTAGTTATTACATATCATGATGCAGAGTCTGATATGTAAATATAGATAAGCTATGGCACACGCACTCACTTGCTGTGGGCAGATGGGGCAATGGAGCAAAGCTTAATATCGCCAGCTTAAGAGAATGTATAGGAAGAATCCGCACCGCCCCAAGAATAGGGCAACAGGGGCAGTGCCAAGTTTATAATTGAGTTAAACGCTGTTTTGCAAAAACCCAAGGTAAGCGACAACCTGCTTTTGCCATTTTATCGTAGGCAGCCTGTGCCTCTGCAACTGACAATACACCATGGGTAACGAGCTGCTCGACAACCCATAGCGTACCTTGAACCAGTATCGCTTCTTTTTCAGCCGCCTTTCTAAGCGCCATATCCCCAGTTAGCAGTGGACACTGTTCTTGTTTCGCCAACGCAAGCGCAAAGCAATCGTTCATGCTAGGGCCAGTGTACTTTTGCCTCAGTTCAAATGAGTACATCATAGACTCAGGACTTTACCCCCATAGGACAAAACCACTATCCGTTTGGCTTTTGGATCGAAACGCCAAACAGCGCCCTGAAATTGATGGCCACGCGCAAGGCGAGCTGATTCTGTTACCGGCAGTTATGGTTGCACGATTCAAACCAGAGTATTACAAGCAAATACACCGGCTAATACCTGTATCTTTTGCTGCATTACGCCTTTCTCTAAAACAGGAAAGCGCGCTACCTTGCACCCCAAACAGCAAAACCGCGCCTTTTGCCTGCTCAGTTCGCCAGAGCAAATAGGTAAATCGTGCATGGGGTTATTACTTAGAGGTTTGAGAAAAGAGAGCCAAAAACGAAACTGCAACGTGATCAGCCACCAGATTAACCTAGCGATGCTGCACCACCTTTGTGGGCCGGAGAATGATGTATGGTTGAAAGCGAGTGTTGGTACCCTCAATAATGAGGGTACCAACAGCAAAATACTTGGCGAATGCTATTGTCTAAGCAAAGCGCCAAGCCTTAGCGGCACGAATAGTTGTCAACCTTACTCAGCTTTAGCAAACTGCTGGGTGAAGTAAGCTAATGAATTAGCTTCTTTCACTGCATCATGCGGAATAAGTAAGTATTTCCAAGGTTTGCCACCGTGTTGTGCAAGGTATTCACTGGCATGACTACACCACTTCACACCGCTGCGGGCTTTTTCGGTGACTTCCTCATTCCAACTGCCATCTTGGTTTTGATGTTGAGTACTTTTGGTTTCAATCATCAATACATAGTCAGCGGTTTCAGCAACGAAATCCGGCACGTATTCAGGGTGCTCGCTACCGCGTTTGTAATACATCTTGAATTGGCCTTTGGCAGGCTTAAACCACTTCTCGCAGTCACGTTCTAAAATCACCGCAAAACGGCGCTCAGTGTCTGAGTCAAACTTTTGCAATGGGTATAAACAAAGGCTAAAGCCACCAAATAGCATTTGTTTGATGCGACTGACATCGCGCACTGTATCACGGTAGTTTTGCACCGGCTGGTCTTGCGCTATGGTGTAAGCGCAGTCACGTAAGGTGCTAAAGCCACTGCGTACATCGACGACGTACTCGGTTGCTTCTTCAAAGAAGTGGTTGTTTAGTTGCGCATGAATTAACTTCGCAATGGCATCATTTTGATTTTGCAGAATGTTCTCAACCACATCGTCGTCGTTCTCAGCCGCTAGTGTATTGACTGCTTGAGTCGCTAGATCAAATAAAAGTTCAGCTTGCTCGTCGTAAGGAATATCGTCGTAATCGAACAATTTCTTCAAAATGTAGTTCTGCTTGACCGGCTCATAGTTGCCCGAATCGCCTTCGCCACGAATGGTTTGGTGATTGTCTTGCAGGCTTTGTTGAATAAGCGTTCTATCAATTGGTTTTAAACCTTTAATGGCAGCAATATCTAAATCAAACGGATGATAACCGGTACGCACTTCACCTGATGGTGAAACAATAATACGCGGAATATCTATGGTGTTATCCACCGTAAGCTGGGTGACTTGCTCAACAATCGCCGCAATATCCACCGATTCTTCAGTAAATAGATCCCGTTGCTCTTGGGTTAACTGAGCTTTTACTTGTTCGGTGATCTGTGCTTTTACCTCAGTCGTTAACAGCGCTTTACTGGTTGGCGCATCGGTAGGGCGTGTTTGATATTGCTTAATCACATCCAATGCAGCGCGGGCAACGGTTTGTTGGTTAGGCGTGGTATAAGTGGCTTTAGGTTCTTGTACCTCACGGTTACCGTCTGCACCGGTAGCGGTTACGCCTGAACCAGTAAGTTGCTGCTCTAGGTTCGATTTCACCTGCACACTTTGCTTCGTTACATCATCTTCTGGGCGATCTAATACTCGCGTTTTCAGGCGCAGTGGGTTATTCGGGTCGTTAGCCTCATCAACAATTTCTTGGAATTTGTCGTGCGCGACAATACTTAGCGTATCGACGGCTTCAACACCAGTGCGTTTGCCATAGGGTAAACGCAAACCACGGCCAATTGACTGTTCAATTAGGGTTCTGGCGTTGGCGGCGCGCAATGGCACAATGGTGTACAGGTTAGTCACGTCCCAACCTTCTTTTAGCATGTTAACGTGTATAACAATCTCGGTAGGTTCATCCACATGTTCAACATTAAGCAGTGCCTGAATGGTTTCTTCTTCTTTTTTGCTGCTATCAACCTGAATTACTTTACCGCGATAGCGCCCTTCAAATACGCTTTCAAGCTTAGTTAAAAGTTCCGAGGCATGGGTGGTATCACGGGCAATCACTAACATAAAGGGCTTAACTAGCTTGGCATCGTTTTCATGTGCGTAAGTAGTTAAATCCACTTTGGTTTGCTCATGCAAACGAATACCGTCCATTAACTTAATGGTTTCTAGTTCATCTTTATCATATTGGCTGGCATCAAAGTTACGCTGAGTAACGACAGCAGGCTCTTTTACAAAACCATCGTCCATGGCACAGGCTAGTGGGTAGTCAATTACCACATTTTTAAAGTGCACTGGGCCACGACTTGATTCAGTAAAGGGTGTGGCCGTAAGCTCCAAGGCGAATAGCGGATTAAGCTCATTGAGCGCACGCATACCGGCATCGGCACGGTAGCGGTGTGATTCGTCCATCAGCAGTACTAAATCGGGTAACTTTGATAAATGCTCGAAGTAGCTTTCACCTAATACTTCGGCAAATCTTTTTATTCTTGGAGCCTTACCGCCGCGCACTTCGGTATTAATTTTGGCGATATTAAAAACATTGATATCTATAGAGCCAAAGAGAGTGCCTCCTCTTACGTTCAGACGCCCGTAATTATCACCTGTAATTACCCTAGGAGCGTCTAGCGCGAAGTCCATGATCCCTTTAAACACATACTTAGGCGAGGCGGGCGAAAAATCGCTGATCAACTTTTCATAAATGGTCAGGTTTGGTGCCAATACAAAGTAGTTGCGAATGCCATGTACCTGATACAAATAGGTAATAAAAGCCCCCATCAAACGGGTTTTACCTACCCCTGTTGCCAAGGCAAAACACAGTGATGGGAAGTCACGTTCAAAATCACTGAGCTTAGGAAACTGCGCTTTTAAGGTTTCTAATAATTCTGGCACATCGCGTTTTGGGTTCAGTAATTTGTGTTCAGAAGCGCTAATCGCCACCGCCAACGCACGCAGCGAGTCTTGCTGCGGCTGGCGTAAACTTAAACGGCCAATAACATTGTTAATGGCACGTAATTGATCGGGTTTTAAGCTTGATAAATCCATGGTCATTATATTTATCCTTATTAACCGTTAATCTTGCGCTGCGTCGTTATCATCAGATGTATCATCCGTTAAATTGGCCACATTTAACGAATAATCGTCTTGCCCAAATTGGCACTTGTCTAAAATGGCTTTTGGCAGTTTTTTCAAGGTTAAATTGGCAAAACGACCGGCTTCGCAGCGAAATGCGCCACACATCACCAGTAAAGTTCGGTCACTGCCCACTTCTTCCGACAGTGCTTCTAATTTGTCTACGGATAAGCTTTGCGTAGTGACATAAATATGATCCGTCTCGGTTGAATAACCATGATCCCACCAATTCACTTCCGATGGCGCATAGGTAAAACCTTCCAGCTTGCAAACCGCTTCGGCTAGCATTTCAGGGTTGTAGTCTTTATTAATGATTTCCAAGCCAAACTTATCTTTCACAATTAAAGTCGGCGCAAGTTTGTAATAACGGAAACCGCCTCCGCCTTGCCAACCATATTTCGTCGTAATGCCTGCAGGGTCGGAACCATCAATTACCCGCTTCATTCGTGGAATAATGTGAGTGTCACATTGCATACCTCGCTCAACTAAAATCCATTTTCTATTCATTTTATGAGCGACAGCTGCAGTAGTGCCAGATCCAGCAAAAGAGTCCAAAACTATATCACCTGGTTCAGTTGCCATTTTTATGACTCTTTCCACTAGTGCTTCAGGTTTTTTTCCATTTTTAAAGCTAACCTTCCCTTCAGCCTCAAGACCGGTTGTCCTAATATCCGTCCAAAGATCCCCTGGATGTACAGTAAGATTATCCTCAGCAAAAATTAATTGAACCCTCGGCTTTTTAGATTCTGTCGAATAATTACCTCTAACAAAGTAAATCATCCCCTTTTTTGACTTTACGAAAAATAACTCTTGCTGAACCTTTTCTCTTTTTTCATTTGCCAAACTCAATACGGAAGCAGATGTAGCACACTGACAAATACGATATGCATTTTCAAATAGCCAGTTATCTTTCTCTTTTCCTTTTAACCCTAATTCTTTGCATATTTCAGCCACCGATTTCAAACTTATTTTCTTAGCAAGATTATCGAGAGTAGCTAAATTTTCTTCCGTAATATCACCTTCCAAATTGCATATTTCATCTACCTTTGCCTTATCATCTTTTGTAAAGCAGTCAAGAAATATGTTGTACTCAGTGTCCCACTTTTCTTTTGGAACAGGATCTAGCCTAATATTCTTAACACCGTCTTTCTTTGCAAGAATTATATATTCCTTGAGCTTTGGGATACTTCCATATTTTTTTACCGATCCCATTTTTAGGCCGCTCGCCTCACTCATTTTTACGGTGATTGTTTTTAAGTTCCTTTCATCACATATCTCAGACATCAATAAATACAGTCTTGCAAATTGTTTGTCATCTATCTGAACTGCAATGTAACCATCACTTTTTAATAAAGACCAGAGTATCTCTAGTCTTTCTCTCATGAGATTTAACCATATAGAGTTCTCGAGTCCATCGTCATAATGTTCAAATGCTTGGCCTGTGTTATATGGTGGGTCTATATAAATACACTTTACTTGCCCAGCATATTCTTGTTCTAGTGCCTTCAGTGCCAATAGGTTGTCGCCAAAAATCAGTTTATTATCAAAAATATCGTTTTCGGTCACTTTTTGGCTGGCATGGTAAGACTTACTTGGGTCTTCTAATAAAATGCGCGGCTCTAGCTTTTTGCGCTCGTTTTTACCTATCCAGGTCAATTCTAATTTGGTTTTGCTCATAATTTCTATGCTCTTATTTTGTATTCGTTACTTGGCGTCTTTATTCCACCGCAATAGCTAGGCTGGCTGTCCTTGCCGATTGGCCGCTTGAGCGTTTTGCCCTTGTCGGCGTTGCGCTTGTTCGGCTAAGTAACTGAATAAATTCTGGTTATATGGGTCGTTCACTTGAAGACGTTCTTGTTTAGCAACAACTGCCGGGCTTTCTGCCAAGTTTAAATGGTTAATCCACACCGTTTGCATTAACCGTGCTGTGTCGCCCAAACGCTTGAAATAGGCGTGCGGCGCACTGCCCAATGCTAATGTCGTAAAACTATCAAAAAATTGCTGACGAAGTTCATCAAATGTGTGGCTGATTAGGCCTTCAAATGCGACTTGCTCTGTAACCGCGGGGGCAGTAATAACGCCTTTAAACTCCGCCATTACTAGCGTAGTTATACAGTAGGTAAAGTGGCGGTATACCAATTTTTCGGGGCTTGGGTTACTGCGTTCAGCGGCAGTGCATAAGCCTTGTATCGCCAAGTAGCAGTTCACCGCGTTAATGGCGACGGCACCTTGTAAATCCGTGCTAAAAATGGCTCGGTATTCGGAGCTTTCCTGGTTAGTAAATTTGCCTAGCTCTACTTTTAGCTGATAAGGCACGCGTACTTCGGCTTGCATACAGGCCAGCGTTTTTGCCAAGGTGTCGATAGTGATGCTGCGAATACCTGCTGCTGCGCTTTGTTGTGGGCGATAGAGGTATTCGACACCGAACATTTTCATCTCTTGGCGTAAACGTTCTTGGGTATCGTCCAGCGCGGCAAAGTTGGCTAAATCAACCGGGTTTTGCAGGTTACGTGCTTTGGTTACTTGCTTGTGAAAAGCGTCGTTACCCGTGTTGATAATGGTTACCATCACTTGGGCTTGGCTGATGTCTGCCGCTGGATTCTCACGCATAAACTGCGCAGCACTGGCAATGGTTTGAGCACCGTTAACGACGGACAGGCCATCGACTGCAACATGCTTGCTACCTGTGTGGCCTCTAATATTCCCTTTTGGTTTTACTGCATTGCCAACCAGAGTAATACCATTGTTAAGATAAATAAAATTTTCAGGCTCATGTAAAAGGGTATCTTTAATAGCCTTATTTACACCGCGTCTACCTGCACCAATAAAATAGCGAATATTTTTCTCGTAGAGTTTACGATCATGAGTAGTGTGCAAAGCAATTAAATCGGTTAGTTTGGCGATACCAAATACGACTTTTCGTGGTTGTTCTTGCACTCGAAACTTATATACGGCGACACGCTCGTTTACCGTATCAACCGCATGTTCACTGCGAAGAGCCTGCTCAACATCGGTGGCGGTGAACTCTTGATAACCAGGTTCGATTTGCTCTTCACCTTCATCAATTAGCTCTTGGATCGCTGGTTGTAGGTAGTTTTGTGCTTGTATGGTAATGCCATTACCTGTGTATGCGACAAGCAGTTGAATGCTTTCGCACTCATCTAATGCTGTTTCAATATCTGCTTGAAGATTTCGCACATTTTGATTAAAGCGGTGAAATTGCTTGTTTAAAAGTAACTTTACACCCTCAATAAAAGCCTGTGCTTCGCCCAGTTGGAATTGCGCATCTTCCTTCATTTTTGACTGAACCAAGTACAGCGTTTGGTCTGCTTCGTGATAATAGATCGCATCGATACCATGGTCTTCATAGTCGTCCACCACGGCTTTGGCCGCAGTCATCAGGTCTAAATCGAATTTTTGCTGAAGTACGAATGCACTAAAAGCCCTGGAAATTTGCTTTTTAGGTTTATCTTCTCGTCCACCTTGCCCAAGCAATGGCGGTAAATGCGGCACAAAACGCTGCTGAAGCAGTTCTTTTAATGGGGCAAGAAATTGTGGTTGTAATGCTGCCAAGTGAGTGTCCTTATTTTTATTGCCAAATTGGCCGCGCTTGCCAGTTGGCGGGAAAGCCCATGCGGTCAATGTCGATCTGATGATGATTAATCAATTGGATGAGCCGTTGCTTCCAATGGTGTTCACCACTGATCACATCCATGAGGTAGCCCAGCATCACCAAGGTGTTATAAATCTTTCGCAGTCGCCGGTCGCTATCGGGCAAATTTTGCAAGCTTTGAATAAGTGCCGGTTCGCCGTGGCGTGGCAGTACCGTGGTTTTGATAAAGTCACGGTTCCACAACCTAGAATGGTGGGCACTTAAATTGCGCACTAGCGACAAATGTTCACAGAAAGAGGTAAGGGTTTTTTCATCTAGGCCGTAGCTTTTACTTATTACTTGGCGGTCGGCACGCAGCTTGATATTGCTATACCAACGGGAAAGCTGCCCCATAGTTAAGAGCTCAACACAGGCCCAAATAGGCGGCAGTGGCTCTTGGTATTTTTGCGTAAGGTGTTTAATAAATTCTTCACGACTGCGCTTTACCTCACCCGTGAGCTTGCCAAGGCTACTGGCGTATTCTAATAAATCACCAAAGAGCTCTGGTTTTAAATGAGGGTGCGCCGTTTGGTATTTTTGGCTCAACTGATTCGCAATTTGTGTGCGCAATGAAACCTCAAAACGCTCTATGGCATCTAGCACCAACAAACGTAGTTCACGGTCGTACACATATAGGTTTAGGATTTGTTCAAACTGGGTGCCTGCGATAAACGCATGACTGGCGTGATCTTGCTCATAGGGCAAACAATAAGCCGCAAACCGATAGTAATTGAGCTGTGCCAGGTAAAACTCAGCTTTAGGGACATCACTAATCACTAGGCCACGTTGTTGCAACAAGCGTACTTGATCGCTAAAGCTTGTAGGGGGCTTGGTAAAAGCGACTTTAGGGACTGGTTTGCGGCTCATTTGACCTCCCATGCAACAGAAGATCGAATTTTGCGGACCCAAGAAACGAGTAACCCCTCACAGGGCGCTGATCTTACGGGTAGCGGGAGGGGTGTTGTTGCAGTGATCATAGCCCCAAACTGAAAAAAGTCAATGCTGGCGTTGAAATTGATTGTCATCATTGAACCATCCACCCAATGGTAAATAGGGTCTCTTGGCTGGTTTTTTTATTCAGTTTGCCTTCTAAGCTTTCGATCAGCTGTTCGCGCTTTTCGTCCACTTCATCTTGTTTATCAAATAGTTCGCGGCGGCTTTTATTGCGCTGACTTTCTAGCTGGCGCTGTTGTTTTTGCAGGGCAAGTTTCTCTTCCAGCGTTGGGGCTATTTTGGCTTCGCGGCGTACTTGCTTGATTTGCTTATCAAGCTCTTTTATAGATTGTTCAAGCCCTTCTTTTAAATCGTCTGCCCAAGCATCTAACTTGTTTACCTCTTGCTCGAAAAAGCTAAGATTGCGATCGTTGACTTGCTTTTCGATGCCAAGCCTCGATTGCTGTAACGCTTGCTGTAGCGCATTTTGATAGCCCGGATATAAGGCGGCAAGTTCTTGCTCACCGACTTCACTTTGCACACAAGCACTGAGCTGCATCAGCTTTTGCACGACTTCACTTGGTAATAGGTTGCCATGTTCGTCTTGCGCTGCGAACAGTAAATGGTCTTCGCTACGCTCCAATGATTCAACACTAAATTTTTGTAGGCTTAGTACACCTGACGAACCCACTAAGGGCTCTAGCATACTGATTTTTGTTTGATGGATGCTGTAATCAAAAATTACGCTGGCAATAGGCAATTCACGTTGAAGCGCATTGCTGATCACCCATTCTCCTAATGGGTGGGTGATACGATACACATGGGCATTGGCTAGTTTACCGTTTCCATTGCTGGCGCTTTGCTGTCCTCGGCGTACAAGTTGGTAGCAACCAGCAGGCGCCTGATTGATACTTTGATTAAGCGTAAAGCTATGGTTGCTTGGGTCAATGTCTGCGATAGCAGCGAGCTCATGCGTACTGAGTTGCCAGAACCAACGGCCTACTTTATCGAGGCGTTGCTGCGCGGCATCAAGCTGAATTTTCAGCAAGTCATGAATATCTTCATCGAAATTTTCCAGCAGCAGTTGCTGGGTCTCGCGCATTTTTTGGTTAATGTCGGCTTCTAGCTCTTTTTGCAGTTGATCAAAAGCTGCTTCTATTTCTGCCGGTTGTCGACAAGTTTCGTATATATTTTGGATGCGTTTTTCAAAATCAATACCAGATTCAATACTGCCTAGCACATCGTCCGATGCACCAAACACGCCATCGAACAGATGGAATTTTTCGGTCAGTAACTCTAAAACACGCTGATCGGCTTTGTTGGCTTCGTTGAGGAAGTTGATCACCACAACATCAAATTGCTGCCCATAGCGGTGACAGCGGCCAATACGTTGCTCTACCCGTTGTGGGTTCCATGGTAAGTCATAGTTAATCAGTAACGAACAGAACTGTAAGTTAACCCCTTCAGCAGCCGCTTCGGTTGCGATCATAACTTCGGCATGATGGCGGAAGTAATCAATGAGGGCGGTACGGCGGTCAATTTGCGGTGAACCACTAACCTTATCACTACCTTGGT
>JACUUF010000406.1 GCA_014859465.1 Methyloprofundus sp. | reverse complement strand
ATTAAGAATTCAAAATTACAAAGTGGTGCGCCTAAAACTGGCGGTTACTACCCAATTAAAACCTAAGAATTCAACATTAAAATTTACAAAAACCAGGCCTTTATGCCCTTTGGGTATGGTACAGAGCGTAAAATATAAAAAATGATAAAACTAATAAAACAACTCTTTTCTCTACTAACACCCGACCAGCGTAAACGCTTTTATGCTTTACAAGTGTTAGTCGTTTTAATGGCCTTTGCAGAAATTATCGGCGTGGCCTCAATCATACCTTTTATGGCTTTAGTGGGGGATATGAGTTTGCTCCAACAAGACACGCTGATTGCAAAGGTTTACCAAGCCAGCGGTATAGCTTCTGAAACCCAATTTGTGTTTCTACTCGGTGTCGTTGTATTGGTTATGCTGTTTATCTCAGCCATGATTTCAATGTTCACCACTTGGCGACTTTCCATGTTTGCAACAAAAGTCGGTACAGAAATTGCCGATAGACTTTACACACACTATTTAAAGCAGGGCTGGTTGTTTCATGCATCAGGCAGTAGCGCCCAGCTCACCAAGAAAATAGCCAACGAAACGACCAGGATCACAGGGCAGGTTTTATTACCACTTATGCAGATGAATGCTCGTATCGCGCTAGCCTTATTTATGAGTATCGCGATATTTGCCTACGACCCCAAAGTTGCCATAATAGGTTTGGCTGTTTTTGCACTGGCCTACTTTATTCTTTATAAACTGGTCAGAAAGCAACTCCAGCGCAATGGACAAGCCATTTCTAAAGTGCATGAACAACGTTTTCGCTTAATGAATGAAGGTTTTGGCGGCATTAAGGATGTTCTACTCCTTGGGCGCGATAATGATTTCATCCAGCGATTCAACCAAACCGGCCATACTTTAGCCTATAGCCAAGGCACCAATACTGCGCTTTCGCAAGTCCCGCGTTACTTTATGGAGTTAATAGCGTTTGGCTCAATGATTGCATTGGTGCTCTATTTAATAGCTAGTCATGACGGAAACTTGGGTATGGTGTTACCCATTCTTTCTGTCTATGCACTTGCAGGGTTTAAACTTTTACCCGCTTTCCAACAAATCTATAGCAGTGTCGCGCAAATAAAGGGCAATATCTCAGCATTTGAATCCATTCAACAGGATCTTGTTGACTCAACCCAACAAAATCCGGGCAAATCGAAACCAGCGCAAGCAAACCAGGCCAACTTAAATTTAGAAAAAGAAATAACCCTAGAAACTATTACTTTCACCTATCCTGGCAAACCAGCCCCAGCGCTTAATCAGCTAACAATGAACATCAAAGCCAACAGTGTAATTGGTATAGTTGGTTCATCCGGTTCCGGTAAATCCACGTTGATTGATATTCTCCTAGGCTTGATTGAACCACAGCAAGGCTACTTAAAAATAGACGGACAAGCCATCACACAGGACAATCTACGCGCATGGCAAAACACGATTGGCTTTGTGCCACAAAGTATTTTTTTATCTGAAGGCACAATAGCTGAAAACGTAGCCTTTGGTATCCCGGAAAAAGAAATTAATATAGATCAAGTTAAAAAAGCGCTTAACTTAGCGCACCTTGGTGAACTGGTACAATCGCTTGAAAACGGCATTCACACCAAAGTTGGCGAACGCGGTGTCCAGCTATCTGGAGGGCAGCGCCAACGAATTGGCATCGCCAGAGCGCTTTA
>JACUUF010000119.1 GCA_014859465.1 Methyloprofundus sp. | reverse complement strand
CGCTAACGCGGCACTCCTGCCCCAGAGGGGCGGGAATAAAACTGATCCACCCGCCCCAACTTTAATTACTGTTCAATAATTGATAATCCATTGGTTGTTGTTCATGTAAAAAAGTATTGTTTTTAAATATGGTATCTAGCGGAAGAATATGGTGAAGCAATCCATCGCTGAATGAATCTGATTTATTAATCAGTTGCCTTAGAAGCTCAAGAGTCCCTAATTGGGTTTGGGAAAAATCACGCTTTTTAGAGAGGAGCTGTTGCATAGTATGATTGTTTAAGTATGTAAAATGTCGACCTATAAGTCCAGTCATTATATCTGAAACTTGGATTCCAACCTCATCACGCGAGTTTACAAACTTGTAATCTAATCTTCTATCCTGATCGTAAAGTTCGAAGCTTGAAAGAGCTTTCTCAATATAAGATTCTTGGTCAAAGATATGGGTGGAGTTTTGAAAACTCATTATTGAATGCATAAATTCAAAACTAAAATCTCTAATTAAATCGCCAGCTACATTGTCATGAAGAAATATTAACTCCAGTTCACTTATCTTTGTTGCACTTTGAAGTGTTTGCTTAAGCATTGTAGTTGCAATGTTACGATCGTTTGGAACATGTAGATGAATAAAGCCAAGTATTGAATTTATGAGGTTATGAACTTGGGTGTGAGAGATATTTGGGTATTGGAATCTATGCAATATTTTCATAAACCCAGATACATCATGACGAACTGCATTGTAGAGTTCATTTTTAAGCTCTAGGTGAAAAGGTGCAATATTCAGTCTTTCCACACCAATTAACGATTCAATTATATCTAAAGTTGCCCAATGCAAGGTATCAAGTACAGAGTAGTGAATTATTAAATTATGTTCCAACATCCACTCTAGAACCCTAATAACCCTTTTATCGCTGAGAGCACCTTCATATTCTTTGGGTGCAATATGTCTATATTTAACATCCTTGTTGTTATCTTGAATCCGAATTGATTTACGTAACTCATACCAGCCAAGTAGTTCTTGGTCGGGTTTTAATGCAATACCAGACAGTGAAAATATACGGTCAGAAGCTGCGTTTAAACCTATTTCAGATAAAGACAAGCGCCTATCATTATTGGTTTCATCATAATAAAATTGTAATTGAGCATTACAGTTCCTAAGCTTCGGGAAGTTTTTCTTGAGTTCATGTATCTGGAAAACCTTTGGCATCCTTAATTTCCTATATATTAAAATTCTAGTTTCTTTGATTTGGCTTGGATTTTCTACCTTTAGTAACTCTAGGCTTACTACCCATAACCTGGTCGATAAACTGGCTACAAACCAACATATTTGTCGCATAACCTTCCGGCAAAGCATTGCCGGAATCAGCAGCCAACTTTTCGGCGAGTGCTATCTGTCTTTCCGATGGTGCTTTACTTGCCATTGATGCATTCATCGCAACCTGTTTGTGTTTGTCGATCCAATTGGACAGCTTAACAGCACTGTCTTTAATATCGCTAGGAAGAACGAGCCCCGCTTTATCTGCAATACCCTCAGCGTATTGGATTTGTTTTTCTGTGGGCTTAAAGTTAAGTTTGTAAGCTTTAGCGTTTTTTTCCAAAAACGCAGATACCTCACGACCGCTTTCCAAATTTACTGAGCTGATATCTAAACCAAGTGAATCGGCAATTTTATTTGCATACTCAAGTTGTATCTCACTTGGCTTATAATCGCGCGCTTCAGATGGCAAGAAAAAATCAGAGCCATCACCACTATAACCAAGATGATTTCTCAAATCGTTTAATACCGTATCGAACACGCGACTTACCACGGCCTGGTAATTATCCTGACCATTAGATATCGCATCCATTTGCTCTTCAATATCCGCGGTAAAGGAGTACTCCATAAACCCAAAACCATCAAGCGCTTTACGCAAAATCTGACCCGTTTCGGTCGGTACAAACTTTTTCTTCTCGATGGCTACATATCCACGCATTTTTATATTCTTGATAATTGCTGCCCAGGTAGATGGGCGTCCAATTCCAAGTCGCTCAAGTTCTTTAAGTAGTGATACTTCGTCAAACAAGCCGGGTGCTTTAGTTTTTTGATCTTTAACCAAACCTTCAAGCACATTAAGTATCTTTGACTCTTCCAGCTCTGGCAAAAGAGAGTCGTCACCAGAACCGGCCAGAACCATAAAACCTTTGTCCAATACGATTGAGCCTTTAGCAATATATTCAAATTGCTCATCCAATGATTGAAGCGTAACGGTGGTCTTTTTAAGTTTTGCTGGCTTTAGTTGGCTTATTAAGGCTTGTTGATGAATAAGCTTATATAAACTAGCAGCACCGTCGGAAACTCCAGATGCTTGGTCATCTTCAATACGGGTTGGCCGAATAGCTTCATGCGCTTCCTGGGCATTTTTAGCTTTAGCAGAAAATGTGTTGGGCTTATCCGGCAAAGGCAAGCCTTGAGACTGAGCATAATCACGAATTTGTTCAATCGCTTCAGGCGCAAGCTCCACGCTATCTGTACGATGATAAGTGATAACGGAAGCCTCATAGAGCTCTTGAGCGAACTTCATGGCCGCTTCAGTATCAATACCTAAATTTTTAACCGCGGCTTGTTGCATTGTCGATGTAGTAAAAGGTGCCGGTGGTTTTTTGGTTGTATTTTTGGATTCAACCGATACTACTTTGACCTGATCAGTATTAGATGCCTGTACGGCTAAAGCACGATCAAAGTTGTAATTCTCACCTGGTTGATGAAAAGGCTTTGTATTCCAGTCTGCCGAAAAACCATCAAACTTTAAACTCGCCCCATAATAATCTTGAGAAACAAAAGCATTGTTATCGTTATAACGGTCAGTAATGAGTCGAACAGCTATTGATTGAACTCGTCCAGCAGACAAACGCTTTTGTACTGCACGCGATAGAGAAGGGGATACCGTATAGCCAACCAAACGATCAAGTGCACGCCTGGCTTCTTGAGCACGCACAAGATTGATGTTCAAACGCTCTGGCGAGGCAAGCGCTTTAGTAATCGCTTCTTTGGTTATGGCGTTGTATTTAACACGGTATATACGCTCAGGTGATATCTTAAGCATTACCGCCAAATGCCAAGCAATCGCTTCACCTTCGCGATCCAAATCCGTTGCTAAATAGATCCGTTCTGATTTTTCAGCTAAAGCTTTAAGTTTCTTATAAACGCCTTTGCCTTTGTCGGTTAATTGATATTTTATTTTCCAGGTGTCGAACTCGATACCCATGTCGTTAGTGGGTAGATCACGAATGTGACCAACGGAAGCTTCAACTTTATAACTTGGCCCCAGGATGCCTTGGATCTTTTTAACCTTACCAGGGGATTCAACAATAAACATGTTCATGATTGCGCTCCTATATACAAAAAAGCGCCCATAAAGGACGCAAGGGCGGGGGATAATCCCTACTTAAGGAAAATGTTATTAATAGTTTTGATGATCAAATTGCCCAGGCATTTGACCTGCATCAGGTAGCTGTGCTTCCATGCTGGCGTATTGCTGTGCTGGTTGAGCCGGTGGCATACCTTGTTGATCACGCTGAGAAGGCTTCATTTGAATTGACTCAATACGGTTAAGCTTGAGTTTGATATCAGAAGGAGAGCAACTAATCGCTCGGCCAATATCGGTTTCACCATTGTCTTTCTGGTAAGGTGCGGCTTTAAACGCACCTGAAACTTCAATACGCATACCTTTCTTTAACACCTTAAGTTGCTCTAGAGCTTGTGGCTGATCTCTAGGAGCCCATACAGTGACTTGATAAGTTGCTTGAGAACCTTCGCGTGCTTCCAGTCCGTTATCACCGTTTTTATATTCTTCAGTGATAAGGAAGATTTCGCACAAGTTATATTCACCTGTTTTAAAGGTTGGTGTTGAACCGATATTGCCGGTAACTGTCATCGTTTGATTTGCCATGGTTTTGTTTCCTTTTAATGAATGTGAATTTAGGATTCATAGTCATTAAAACTTAAAATACCGAACGACAAGGCCATTACAAAAATCAAAAACCATTATTTAAAATAGTTATTGATAATAATAATCAACTCCAACAACTGTGCACCCCGTGCACAGTTGTTGCGAACCATTCTCATAAACTATTTACTAAGCTTGGAAGCTTACGCCACACCTCAAACTCCTCAATGTAACTTTCCAGACGCTTAGCTTCTGAAAACGTATATGACAGGGCATAGTTAAGATGAGTGCGCTTAAAATCGAATTCGACAATTTTCTGCAACAAGGTGGGATCATCATCTAGTACGCTTTTTAATAAACCTAAAACCTCAGGTGTTAACAGGGCATAAGACCGAGCTTTATCACCGAAATTAAAAAGCTTTGAACCGGATAGACGCCACTTAAGTATCTTGGAGGTATTTGATGATGCACGATGCAGATAGACAGGTGAGGTTTTATTACGAACCATATCGTTGTAAGAATCAAGCAACTGTCTTGCTTCACTAGATAGACGCTCATATTTAGCTTCCAGCATTGAAAGCTGAAGCTTCGCTTCACGAATACCTGAGAAGGGGAGCCCTAATTTATCACGCCATTGGTTTAAAGCTATATTATCCATAAGACGACACCATAATTAACATGCTTAAATCATAACCAAACAAACCCACCACAACCTTAAATGCAAAAATCCCAAATCAACTTTTGAATTAATTCCCAATAAATGATAATAATAATCAACTCCAACAACTGTGCACAGTGTGCACAGTTGTTGCGAATCATTCCCACGAACTTATTAAAACACCAGATTCCCATTTTACGAATCGTTCACCAACTGCGCGCCATCCATCCGCGCGGTTGGTGAACAGACCAATACAAGTCATCCATTTGGTAGGGGATCCTTCCCCTACCCTTAAGGGCTTTATAGGAGCTCCGACCACCGTGGTGAAAATTTTCATTCACCACGGTGGTCGATCGCGTTCACCAGATATATTTGAGGCATACCCAGAAACAAAAAAGCCCCAGAAAACTGAGGCAGGGAGGACGTAGTAGAAAATTTGAGGCATGTTAAATATGGTGTCGGCTCGGAATTCTGAGCCATATTTTCACCAGTTGAGTCAAATCATAAGCACAGTTAGAACAATCATTAACATTAGCAAACCCAATACAGTGCCGACTTTCAATCCATCTACAACGACCTCAAAATTTGAAACCGGTATAGGTACCATCTTCAAATCAACATAAACGGTCTTTTGCGTGCCTGGAACCATCACACTCAGCTTGCCTTTGTGTGGGCCACGCTGTGCTTCACGGAACTGAGCACCAGTAACACGCATTACCCCAACATCTACAACTTCAGCCATACATAGCCGAAAGTTCTCAGGCACCGGGTTCATTTTTTTCAACGCCGCTTTACCGAATTCAGTATCTGCAAAATAGTCAATGGTCATATCAGCTGCCATAAAAACTCCTTTAAGATTGTTTACTTCCGAAACCGAAAATCTTTACTGATTTTCTTGGCATATGCTCCGGGACAAATTGTCCGGCTTTAATGTCGTCTGGCAGCTCGCCAAGCTTTGATATTGCATCTTTATATCTTGCATTGTTGTCTTCCACATCCTCAATTGTCACACCGGTTGGTTTGAATCCTCGAAGCCCAACCAATATGGCTTGCATAGAACCAACAATGTTTTTTCGGAACCGTTCGAAATCAGAAGGGTTAATAATTGCAATATGCCTCAAGGTGATAAGGTTCGCGATTAAATCGTCGACATCGATCAATCGATAAACAATTAAATACATATAGGGTGTTGCATAACTTACATCAACCATCACTGGATCCGTTGCCTCAGATTTTGATAAATCTATGCGGTCTGCTACCTTCTTTTTCAAAGCATCAAGTTCTTTTTGTACTTTGCGAAAGTCTGCCTCAGACTGTTTAAGGTTTGATTCTAATTTCTGAATCCACCAATGCGCATAAAGATCGCCAGATAATGCCGCACCCCAGATATTTCTCAGCATCGTGCCGTAAATGGCAAGGCCTGGTATATCTTTAACCCCATTTTCAGGATCAGCTCGACGCCCCTTAAAAATCTTTAAGGCTTCTTTGGTGTGCAGCGTCAAAGTTTTTGACGTAACAATTGTTCCAGGATCTTCAAGCTCAACGGCAGGTTTTTTTGGAGTTGGGTTGGTTTTTGCCGCTGCTTTACGAACAGGGCGAGTATGTTGAGGTTCTTTAGCCATGATTGTCTCCATTTAGAGTTATTCATGGCTAATTCTGTCATTTCAAAAAGGGCGGGGTACGAATTAGAAAAATGCTAATCCTGTTCTTGAGTTTTTGGGGTATTTAAATTATGTGACTGTTTTGAGATATTTTAGCTCAAACTTAAAATTTAAATCAGTGGTGATTTTGCTCCGTAAAGAGGACATTAATCATTATTTAAAATCAGTTTTTATCCCTTATTTGACTTGTCTGATCCAGTTTCTTGCCGATTCTTGTGCAGGAGAGTAGCCATCTTGATTGGCTTTTAGTGAAACTGCGTCAGCTAATTCAAATCCAGCTTTCCCAATTGCAAGGGCTTCTCCGCGCCAGTGTTGTAAAAGCTCATTTTCAAAATAGGTTACATTCCCCAAAGTTGGGTCAGCTATGTGGGCAACATCATTTACAAAACCTTTTAACACCACAAAATGATTAATGTCCTCTTTACGGAGCAAAATCACCACTGGGCCTTTTAGTTGCTTGGCTTGCACCAACGACAAATTCACTCCCACTGCCTGATAACCCAACCGCACCAAAGTATTGCGCATATCTAACAAAGAAAAACCATCTTTAATTCGAGAATCCAATTCTTCATCGGTTAAACGCGCAGTCATATCCATGGTCAGCACCGCCTCAGAAATGTTGTCGCCAAAGTAATAAGCCAAAATGGTCGCCACAGATGCCGAACCGCAAGAATAGTCCAAGCCTTGTTTTACCACTTCTTTAAACTTAAGTGCCTGCCAAGTTTGCACAACTGGCTTTGGGTTTTGCGCCCAAGACAAGTTCAAAAACAAAACACCGCACATCAACACCAATCCGCGCATCATCACATCTTCCAAGCAAAGTTAACGGAAATAGACGGCTCACTGGCCTCGCTACCTAAACCAAACGTTAAATTAGGCGACATCGTCAATGCTCGGTTGACACGATACGACAGGCCTAACCCCAAATCCAACTGCTCCGAGCTTGAACCATGCATTTCCACGCCATCCAAATGCACATTGTCATAATGTGCAAAATTCATGCGGCCACTTAACGACACGCGCTCATTCACCGCAAAGCCCAAACCATAATAAAGCCCCAAACCGGCACCCGGTTCAACCTTCCTGCCAGCCGTCTTAAACTGCGTAAACCGGCTATAGTTCACCCCACCAAACAATACAATCGGATCGACAGAGCGTGTAAAATCCAACCCGGTTGTCGCCGCCCAATGCCCACTTCCGGTTGACCCTAAATTTTTCCAATTTTCCGGTGCTTCATAATCCAGTTTTTTGCCAGTTGGTGCGCTAACCCGCACCGACCAACTGACGGATGGCCAATCCCAACTCTGTGGGCGAATCAAATATTGCATCCCAAACTGTACATCGCCCAAGTCATTAACCTCATCCGAACGCACAAACTCATTGCTAGATACATCTTTTACATTGGTAAACACATAAGGCAAGCGAACCCAAAGTTCCGTATTATTTGCCAAACCCAAGCTGTAACCAAACACCGTATCCAACCGATTACTGGTTGTGTTTAAAATATCGTCCGAATTAAACATTGTCGGGTAAGTAAAGCGCTGACGACTATAGCGCAATCCCAAACTAAACTCCCCTTGACCATCTTTTAACAACACCGTTGAACCACGCAAAAAATCTAATGCCGGTTCTGACACTTCCTCGCCATAAGAAGCTTCTGGCTCGGCAACATTTGCCTCCTTAGTTTTTTGCGCCGCATAATCACGCCGAATATCACGAATAGACTCTGCGCTCAAAACAACCTCACCCAACGCATCCGAACGCAGAACTAAACGTTCAGATTCATACGATAAAACCCCACCTAAACGCTGATCATCATCAAACACCACCAATACCGGGTCTTCAATAGACACACCCAATACCTCATCCGTCGGCACGCGCACCAATCCGCCAAACTTAGTATCAAATAAACAGATAGGCGCTGAGTAAGTAACAACTTTCCCGGTCAACTGATCACCGTTTTTTAAAACCAGCTGATCATCAGCCCATGCAAAACTCACCATTAAAACACCTGCCAAAATCCAACTAAAACCCTTCACACACCCTCCGTAACACGCAATATGCGCTACATAATAAAGTCATACAATGGTGTTAATTATAAAGACAAATGGCAAATTTACTACACCTAAAGATTAATGGTGATATTATTTATGCGTACCTAAATGGTACAAGTGTGTTTTTATAAATTAAGGAGAAACATCATGAAGAAATGGTTATCTTTTTTAGCCTTGGCGATTTTGCCTTTTGCAACCGCGCAAGCTAACACTCTGCCAAACGTTTTGGCAGGCTTAGACAATGCTTCTAATCTTGAGGTAATGAACGATCAACAACTAAGTGAAGTGAGAGGGACGGGGGATTTGTTCGCTGGCTGGATTTACAAGGAATATCATTACGATTACTTGTCTGGCAGCCATTACGACTTCCGATCTTACTACTTAGATGTTTCTAGCATGGAATATGGCGGTAAAGATATTGGTGGTGGCTATCATAAGGTCGGTGAATTCTGGTTCACCGACACCTTTGGTAGTACCCCTGTTGAGGAACACGGTTACAAAGTAACCCCAAATGGCACTGGACTAACTCAAACATTGAATTATCACGACACCTATAATTCAAATAATTGGGGACGTGCTTGGGATGGTGTATTCCGCACCTATTATACC
Organism: Methyloprofundus sp.; assembly: GCA_014859465.1. Classification (GTDB taxonomy): domain Bacteria; phylum Pseudomonadota; class Gammaproteobacteria; order Methylococcales; family Methylomonadaceae; genus Methyloprofundus. Next base: position 1,200 of record JACUUF010000119.1, on the reverse strand, counting down.
CAGTTCTAATTATTAGCTTCGGTAGTGCAACTAGTTGTTGCACTACTTTCCGCCTCTTATTTTAAAAAACGCTTAATACACGTTCCTACACCGACCTGCTTAATCCCAATAACTACGTATTGGCAAACATCTTGAACACTGAAGGCTCAATACCCTTACCTAAAAACTCTTCAATCTTGGCAACCTGTGCTTGATTTAACTGTTCCAAAAACTTCAGGTTTTCAGAAAGCATAGACTTAGCCAAATCTTCATTTTCAAGACTTTGAGAATCAACACCCACTGATGGAGAAATGCCTTGATTCTGTTTAGTGGCATGTAAGTCCCTTGTCGCCCACTCTTGATGCATAAATACGGACGCCTCAATATAAGCCTTGTGTCTAGCTCTAACCTCTTCGGTTGAGCTAAACACCTCTTTATCGCCATATACCATAATTATCCCAATATCAATTTCCCTGTCGATCATTTCATGCTTGTTAGCGGGCTTAACTTGCTTTAGTTCTTCTAAGATTTTTAAATTTTCAGGAAGGATGGATTCAATCGGTTTTTCACGCCCAAAAACGGGATTGCCATTTTCATCTAAATTCGCCATTCCTTTATCAAATATCTGCTGGGATGTCATCGGCGAATAGGGTCTAGGATAATCCGGCTCTGAACTTTGTTCTTTTTTTGCCTGGTTTAAGGCTTCTTGCGAAATACTCACCGTATCCTCACCAGGCCTGGTGGTGGCCTTTGCTTGTGTGCTTTCTACTGTATCTAGCGGCGTATTACTTTGTTTGTTATCCGCTGTCGCGGCTTTATAAGCCGCCAACATTGACATATAGGGGTTAACTGATGAAATCGACATATTCCTTCTCCTTCCTCGTATCTCACCCATAAAGCCAAGCATTAAATATGCCAAAATTACATTTAAATGCGTATTTTTATCACGATCTTTTATTTAGAAATATACATACTTTATCGGTCGTAACAATCAAACCTAAAGCTGGATGCCGTCGTTAATACTTTTCAAGTTAGCAAAAGTTTTTTTATAAATTAGGGAGAGCAATCATGAAGAAATGGTTAGCTTTTTTAGCCTTGGCGGTCTTGCCTTTTGCAAATTAAACACACAAACAAAAAACCTATTAACCCAATTTAAAAAACATCCTTAATCTGACCCGCCTTGGTTAAGGCCTTCGGCCAGTTTAATTTCTTTTTTGGGCT
>JACUUF010000118.1 GCA_014859465.1 Methyloprofundus sp. | reverse complement strand
CAAACTGACCACTCAATCTGTTGCATGGATTGAACAAGAGGTTGAACGCTGGATTGAACAGCGTATTTCTCAACGTGATAGTCATGCGGAGGTGCAAAAATGAAAAGCGCATCATACGCAACAATTACTTTGCCTAACGGTCAAGTCTTTCGCTCTCCCGCCTACGATACCGTTACAGGGTTTACACTGGCAAAATTAATCATGGGACATGAGGTTAATCAACTTGTTTTTAATCAGTGGGACATGACTCGTTTAAGTAGCTATATACAAGACCTTGAGGAGCGGGGTCTGCAAGGTTGGATTTATACAAGACCTCTCCCGCTAACTAAACGTCAAAAACGTGGGAAAGGAGGTAAGCCCTTTAGTACCTACATTTTAGATCCAATGGCAATTGGTACCATTATTAAAGGGGGCGGGCTGTCATGGGCAAAGCGTGTTTTAGCATGGCATGATGCAGATCGAAAAGTGAGCTAAAAATGGCGCGCTCAAAACGAGAAAAGCTAACTGGGCGAAAAAATGCCGGTGCATTTATTGCCCTTCCTAAGGATGTCATTAATTCGCCTAAATTTGGCGCGTTAAGTGGTAATTCCGTTAAGTTGTTGATACAAATATTTGAACAGTATAACGGTAAGAATAATGGTGATTTGGGGGCATCATTTAATGTTTTGAAAAATAAAGGATGGAAATCAAAAACGACTCTTGCAATTGCAATCAAGCAGCTTATGGAACTTGGGTTTATAGTGAAGACACGACAAGGCCACTACCCAAAAACAGCCAACTTATTTGCAGTAACATGGATAATTGTAGATTTTGATATTTATGGCAAATATGATGCAGGTGCGAAAACTTACATTGGAAAAAATATTGGGAGTTGGCGATGACTCTCTATGTCCATTTTTTGAACTCATTAAGTACAGATTCTGTACTTATAGTTGGCATGATGAGTTGTCATAAGTTCAGTTATTGGACTTATAGCAGGACGATTAGCGTGTTGGTCAAGTACAGTTTCTGGACACCTTCTATATCTACCAGGTATATTCAGGTTGTTTGATATGAAAATAGCCAACAATACCAACTTTACAATCGATTTGTGTGACCAAGATGGGGATGACAAACTGATAAAACCAGATTCGGTGGAGTTTAAGTATGTACCGTATGTTGAGTACCACCCAAAGTTGAATTGTTCAAAGTTGAGTAAGCTTGGGTTATTCAAGGCAAGCGGAAATTTTACAATAACCCTGGAATCACAGTTTCAATTTGGAGTTCACTATTCCAAAACTGAAGATGGCTTAAACGATTCGATTAAGATACGTTATAAACTTAACAGCGAGCTGCTGTTTGAATATGATTTTAAGCTATGGTGGCAAAAAAGAACGTTCGGTTTGCAACCATACTTTGTTTGTCCCTCTACAGGTAAGCGCGTTAAATATTTATTGGTTGTTGTCGGGCTTTTGTATACACGTCACCAATTAAAATTTCACTATATGTCTGAACATGGCACGCCCTATAATCGCAGTGTTCTTGGTTCAAGAAAAATCAGACTTCGTTTTGGTTTGCCAATGGAATTTGATTACTTCTTAAGTGAGCTGCCCAAACCGCCATACATTCAAAATAAAACATGGGAGAGCTGGGTGACTAAGGAGGGGCAGTATTTACAGTTCGCGCTTGAAAAACAACAAGTCGCTGTTCAGCGCTTGCTAAAAAATCACGTCAATGATTAGCTGGTCAATTAAGTCGATGGATTAGCAGATATCTACAGAGGTTAGAGCCCTAGTGTTATTTGGGACTTATATAAGTGTGACAACCAGGCCTGGTAGTTGTAGAATTCAGCATTTAAATACTTAATAACGCGCAATTCATTAACCTTGATGGTGCGGCAACCCAAATAAAGATCCTTATGTTCGAACAAACGTTTAAAAATATTGATGACATTCTGCACAAAGACGCGGGCTGTTCCAGCGAACTGGATTACACCGAACAAACCTCTTGGATGCTGTTTCTAAAATACCTCGACGACCTCGAATACAGCAAGTCACTCGAAGCCGAGCTAGAAGGGCGCGACTATCAATACATCATTGACGAACAGCACCGCTGGGGCAATTGGGCGGCGCCTAAAGACGCACAAGGCAACTACGACCACAATAACGCACTGACTGGCCCTGATTTAATGGATTATGTCGATGGCGAGTTATTTCCTTACCTCAAATCCTTTAAACAACGCGCCGATAGCCCCGACACCATACAATACAAAATTGGCGAAATTTTCGGAGAGATTAAAAACAAAATTCAAAGTGGTTATTCACTGCGTGATGCATTAGCCAAGGTTGACGAACTGCAATTCCGTTCTCAAGCCGAAAAGCACGAGCTATCGCACCTGTACGAAGTCAAAATCAAAAACATGGGCAATGCCGGACGCAACGGCGGCGAGTATTACACCCCGCGCCCACTGATTCGCGCCATGATTCAAGTGCTCAATCCCAAGATAGGCGAAACCATTTATGATGGCGCGGCAGGGTCAGCCGGCTTCTTGTGCGAAGCGTTTGATTATTTGCGCCAACAACCCGGCTTAACGGTGCAAGACCTTACCACCCTGCAACAAAAAACCTTCTACGCCAAAGAAAAGAAATCGCTGGCGTATGTCATCGCCATTATGAACATGATTCTGCATGGCATTGAAGCGCCGAATGTGATTCACACCAACACCCTGGCGGAAAACCTCGCTGACATTCAAGCCAGCCAACGCCACGACATGATTCTGGCTAACCCGCCTTTTGGCGGCAAAGAACGCCCGGAGATACAACAAAATTTCCCGATTAAAACCGGTGAAACCGCGTTTTTGTTCTTGCAGCATTTTATAAAAATGCTCAAGCCCGGTGGTCGTGCGGCGGTGGTGATTAAAAACACCTTCCTGTCCAATAGCGACAATGCCGCGGTGGCACTGCGCAAAGAGTTGCTGGAAAACTGCAACCTACACACTATTTTAGACATGCCGGCCAAAACCTTTTTAGGCGCAGGCGTTAAAACCGTGGTGTTGTTTTTTACCAAGGGCGAACCTACGCATAACATTTGGTATTACCAACTCGATCCGGGGCGCAGCCTCGGCAAAACCAATCCGCTGAACGACCAAGACCTGGCTGAGTTTATTCAACTGCAAAAAACCTTTACCGATGGCAACCAGGCCTGGTCAATTAAGGTGCAAGACCTTGACCCAACCACTTACGACTTGTCGGTGAAAAACCCCAATACACCGGAAGACGCGCCCTTGCGCGATCCGCAAGACATTATGGATGAGATACGCGAACTCGACCAACAAAGTGAAGCCATCCTCGCCAATATTCGGGAGCTGTTGGCATGAGTTGGAATTATGTGCCATTTAATAAAACTTTAGAAAAGGTCAAGAATACTAATAAGATTCCACGAAAGCTTTTTCTTTCAAGTGGGAGTTATCCAGTTATTTCGCAAGAGAAGGATTTTATTAATGGCTATTGGAATGAATCCGATGACCTTTTTAAAGTTGAAAAGCCTGTCGTCATTTTCGGTGACCACACAAAAGTTATTAAGCTCGTTGGCTTCGATTTCGTAATGGGTGCGGATGGGGTTAAGGTTTTTTTACCAAACGACAAATTCGATTCCGCCTTTTTTTATTATTTTTTTCTTTCTGTTAAATTACCGGATTTAGGTTACGCGCGGCATTTCAAACTTTTAACAGATTTAGTAGTCCCATGCCCTTCCATCGAAGAACAACAGCGGATTGTGGCGATTTTGGATGCGGCGTTTGAGCAGATTGACCAAGCCAAAGCCAACGCCCAACAAAACCTCCAAAACGCCCGCGATATTTTTGATAGCGCGTTAAACCAAGTCTTTGATAAAGACAGTATTTCTGGTTGGAACATGTCTGAGCTTTCTGAAGTTACTACATTTATTGATTATCGCGGTAAGACCCCTCAAAAAACAGACTCAGGTTTACGCTTAATAACGGCAAAAAATATTAAGATGGGATACATTAAACTAGAGCCGCAAGAGTTCGTGTCGCCTGATTCCTATGAGGGGTGGATGACGAGGGGTATTCCGAAAGAAGGGGATGTTCTGTTTACAACCGAGGCTCCGTTAGCTAATGTTGCCATGCTAGACACTAGTGACAGGGTAGTTTTTGCGCAGCGCGTTATAGTTTTACAGCAAAATCGTGATGTAATTGACGGAGCTTTTCTAAAGTATGCGTTGATGTCCAAGCCACTTCAAAAATTAATACATGAAAAGGGTACTGGTGCAACTGCGACAGGTATAAAGGCCAGTTTACTAAAGAAAATTAAAGTTCCATTTCCTTGTTTAAGCTCGCAAATAAATATTGTAAATATGCTGAACGGTTTGAGCTCAAGCACTGAAGAGTTAACTCAAATCTACCAACAAAAAATCACAGCCCTTGATGAACTCAAACAATCCTTATTGCAACAAGCCTTTAGCGGCCAACTGACCGGCGCGAAGGATGTAGCCTAATGCCAGCGTCAGCAGCATTTAGTCACGCCGAAGCGAAAAAAAGCATTTGTTATTTCTCGCTGCAACGCTGTATAATCACCTTTAACAACACCCCTCCCGCTACCCAAGTCTATGACGAGAACAGCGCCCTGCGAGGGGTTTCTTGTTTCTGGGGACGTGAAAATGGCTAAAGTACGTTACCCTAAACCTCATCTAAGCTATACCCAACAGCGCCAAAAACTCGCCGATCAAGGCATGGTGTTAGACCTGCCGGCTGAACAAGTTGAACATTATCTCGCACATCTCAATTATTACCGCTTGTCAGGTTATTGGTATGAATACCGGCTTCACAATGCCAGTCCGCTGCGTTTCCAACCTAATACCCGTTTCTCCGAGATTATCCAACTCTACCAGTTTGATAAGGCACTGCGCATTTTATTATTAGATGCGATTGAGCAGATTGAAGTCTCCATTCGCACTAAGCTGGCTTATCACTTGGGCGAGCGTTATGGTGCGCATGCACTTTTAAACGCCACGCTGTTTAATAAGCAAGGTACTTATCACACCACGCTTGCCAAGCTGGAAACCGAAGTGGGTCGCAGTCGAGAAGAGTTTATTTTGCATTTAACCGGCAAGTATCAAGAAGCCTTGCCACCGATTTGGGCGGCGGTGGAGGTGATGTCGATGGGGCAGTTGTCTAGCTGGTACAAGAACTTAAAAGTGCGTCAAGATGCGCTGGCGATTTCGGCTAATTATGAACTGGACAGCAAGGTTTTAAGTTCGTTTTTGCATCACTTAACCATTTTACGCAACCATTGCGCGCATCATGCGCGAGTGTGGAATAAGCAGTTTACCTTCACCCTGCAAATACCGAGTCATAAACCTTTGCCGGTGATTGAAGCTTTCCAAACCGAGTGCATGGCACAACGCAAAATTTATAACACCTTAGTGATGATGGCTTGGATGCTCAATATTATTCAGCCTGAGCATGATTGGTTGCACCGCTTAAAGCGGTTGTTGGCGAAGTACCCAGACATTAATCTGGCGCAAATGGGCTTTCCGGCAGATTGGCAAGACTATGCGATTTGGCAAAGCTAGCCGCTTGATGTGGGGTGGTAGCAACCCTGTTTAACGATAAAGGTTTTTATATGCGTAACGAAGCAGATACACGCGCGGAACTGATCGACCCGAAACTTCAGCAAGCAGGCTGGGGCGTGACCGAGCAGGCGTATATTCGCCGTGAGGTGATTTGTCCGGGGCGCATTATGCTCGGCGGGCAACGCGGCAAGCCGGTGAGCAGTGATTATGTTCTGGTGTATAAAAACCGCAAGCTGGCCGTAGTGGAAGCGAAAAAAGAAGCCTTGTCTTACAGTGATGGTGTTCGCCAAGCCAAGGATTATGCCGAGCGGTTAAATTGCCGCTTTGCTTATGCCACCAATGGTCACGTCATTTATCAGATTGATATGGCCACGGGTGAAGAAAAGCAGGTCGATAGCTTTTTATCACCGCAAACCTTATGGCAGATTACGTTTGATGAAACTGCGCCATCCGTTAGCCAGGCCTGGCGATTGAAGTTTAGCGAAGTGGGTTATGAAACCAAGTCGGGCAGTTGGCAACCACGTTATTACCAAGAGAACGCGATTAATGCGGTATTGGATGCGATTGCGAAGGGTAACAAGCGAATTCTGTTAACACTTGCCACCGGCACAGGTAAAACCTCAATTTCATTTCAAACCTCGTGGAAGTTGTTTCACAGTAAGTGGAGCTTGTCGGCGCAAAACGAACCCGCGCAAGCTAAACGACGCCCGCGTATTTTATTTTTAGCCGACCGCAATATTCTGGCAAACCAAGCGTTTAATGACTTCAACCCATTCGGTGAAGATGCGTTAAAACGTATTGCCCCAGTCGAGATTAAAAAGCATGGCATGGTGCCCAAAAACGCCAGCGTGTTCTTTACCATCTTCCAAACCTTTATGAGCGGTGGACAGGATGAGCACGGCAACGACACGCCTTACTTTGGCGATTATCCGCCTGATTTTTTTGACCTGATTATTATTGATGAATGTCACCGGGGTGGCGCGAATGATGAATCGAGTTGGCGTGCCATTTTGGATTATTTTTCACCCGCCGTGCAATTGGGTTTAACCGCCACGCCTAAGCGTACCGAGAACGCCGATACCTATGGTTATTTTGGTGACCCGGTTTACAGCTACACCCTCAAGCAAGGCATTGATGATGGCTTCTTAACACCGTTTAAAGTGATGCCGATTGTAGGCACGATGGATGAATATATTTACAGCCCTTCTGATGGCTTGGTGGTGAAGGGTGACCCTGAGCCCGGTAAGCTATATAAGGAGGGTGACTTTAATCGGATTATCACCATTCCGGCACGAGAACAAAAGCGTGTTGAGTATTGGATGGAGCAATTTAATCCGCATGAAAAAACCATTGTGTTTTGTGCCACGCAAGAACATGCAGGCCTGGTGCGCGACATGATTCAGCAGTATGCGGTTAAACGCGGATGGACGACCAATCCTAATTACTGTGTGCGCATTACCGCAACCGATGGCGCGGCAGGGGAGAATGATTTAAAAACCTTCCAAGATAACGAGAAAACGATTCCGACTGTTTTAACCACTTCGCGCAAGCTCTCAACCGGGGTGGATGCGCGGAATGTGCGCAATATTGTGTTGATGCGTCCTTGTAACAATATGATTGAGTTTAAGCAGATTATTGGGCGCGGCACACGGCTTTATGATGGCAAGGCCTTCTTTACCATTTATGATTTTGTGAAGGCGCACCATAATTTTGCCGACCCGGATTGGGATGGCGAACCGGTTGAGATTAATGAGCAGATGCCGTGTGACGAATGTGGTGAGCTGCCTTGTGTGTGTAAAAAGACGGGAGAACCAAGCCCTCCCTGTTATGTTTGCGGTCAGAAGCCTTGCGTTTGCCCAAAAACAAAGCCGGAGCCTTGCCCAGAGTGTGGTCAAACACCGTGTATCTGTAATAAAGTTGAGAAGGTGGTGCTAGAACTATCTGACGGCAAAACGCGCCAGATACAGTTTGTTTCTTCAACACTTTACTGGGGGCCGGATGGCAAACCTATTTCGGCGAAAGAGTTCTTGGAGCGTATGTTTGATGACTTGCCACGATTCTTTAAAAATGAAGATGAGTTGCGCAGCATCTGGCGCGATCCTATTACCCGAGATAGCTTGTTAGAGCAGTTAGCCGAAGCAGGCTATGACAAGCCGTTATTCGACCAGATGAAAGCACTCATCGAAGCCGAGCAAAGCGATGTGTATGATGTGTTGGCCTATGTTGCATTTGCCAGCGAAGTCTATTCGCGCCATCAACGGGTTGAGCGTGCAAGCCACGAAATTCAGCAGCATTACACCAGCCAACAACAAGACTTCATCAACTTCATCCTTAATCAGTATGAGCTGCATGGCGTTGAGCAGTTATCCGTTAAAAACATGAAAGGATTGCTAGAGCTGCAATACAACTCACTACCCGATGCCTTAGCCCATCTGGGTTCCATCCCACAAATACGCGAAACCTTTGTAAGCAGTCAGGGGTATTTGTATAGTAGTTAGTGAAATTACATATACTAGTGGTTTTTGACAATGCTTTTTTGTGGCATCTATTTGGTAAAAACCGAATCTAATTTGGGGTAAAAGTTTATATGTCATACATAGTAAAGCATTGGCGAGGTGAGCTTTCATTATCGATATCATTTTGGGTTAATGTATTTCTCTTGAATATCATTATTCGTATTATTGATACATGGATGGGTTACTCACCAATTATCGAAAACCCAGTATTCACATCCCAGTTAACGCTTGTTTTTAATGTTTTTATTATTGTTCTTGTATATCCCTGGCAAATAATTGGATTATGGCGTTCTGCAAACCATTACGCTGATGAGAAGAATGCTAATTTTTGGCCAGGTTTAGTTAAGGTTATAGTCGTTTTAGGTGTTATCGGAACAACTGGAAACCTAAGTATATCGATGCCAGTATATAAAGACCTTTATAGGATAGGTTTCAGTAGCGACGAGTACAGTGATTACGAACTAAAGCTAAGTGATGATGGTCGCTTAATTCATCTAGAAGGTGGCATAGGTTTTGGCTTATCTAAACAATTTAATCAGATAATAAAGAGGAACCCTCAAGTTAAAGGGGTGGTGTTAGATAGCACTGGTGGGAGGCTATATGAAGCAAGAGAGCTCTCCAAAATAATATTAAATGAAAGCCTTGATACATATACTGTTAAAGGGTGTTATTCAGCATGTGTAGTCGCTTTTTTATCTGGTAATAAGCGCTACTTGGCTGAAGGTGCCAAGCTTGGATTCCATCAATATTCATCAGGTATGCAAAGTGTTGATATAAGTTCTAGCCTTATTTCAGAGCAAGAAAAAGAGTTAGCATTCTTTAAGAGACGAGGTGTTAGTCAAAGATTCCTAGATAAAATTTTTCTCGCTGAACCAGATGAGTTTTGGTTTCCAACGATGCTGGAAATGTTGGAGGCAGGTGTGATTCATGAAGTGGTAAGCCCTTCGACATTGACACCAAGTGAATATAGCGAAATCAAAGTGCTAAAAAAGAATATCGAGGAGTCTTTTTTTGATGGGTTAATTCAAGGCTTCAATTTAGTATCGGAGAAGCTAAACGCTATCGCACCAATCATGATAGATGATGAAACAAGGTTGGATAGGACAGCGGTTGAACCAAGAGCAAGAATGGTTTATTACTACACGTTAATCAATTTTTCATCCAGTGACTTTGATGTGGATTGGGTTAAAACAACGTTAAAGCCTATAGTTAAACAAAACGTGTGTGAGACTGAAGATATGAAAAGGTCATTGCAATATGGGGGGACATATACCTTTATTTACGCTGGAAATGATGTCCGTGAAATTGGACGCTTTGATATTAATAGAAGTGATTGCGGCTTTTCTCATGTTTTGGATTGATAAAATGTTTAGTCAACTCAAGCTTTATCAGTTCTATTTCAATTATAAATAATTCTATTTTAGGTTACCTTGGGAGGTGCGTGGTGTTGTTACGTTCAAGTATGGTTTTATTTATTCTTGCGTTGTTAGTAGGTTGTTCAAATACTCAGTATAAGGAGTATCATTCATCAAGTGAAAGCTATGCTGGAAAAGGTGGTGCGAGAGAATTGGTTGATGATTTTGAAATATGGAGCAATGGTGAGCCCCCCAGAACATTCAAAGTAATCGGTATCCTTGAAGATGAAAGGCCTGGTGGAGTAATTTCTATGAGAAGGTTGAAAGGGGATATGGTAAAGAAAGCGCGAGAAAATGGTGGGGATGCACTTATAGAGCTCGGCAATAGCTCTGTTACTTCAGGTTACTATAACTCTGGAAGTGCAACGGCATATAGTATTGGAAATACAACAAATGCATATGGTTCGTCAGTGGCTGTTCCTATAAGAAGAAATTATTCCAGCTTTGCTGTTATTAAGTATCTTGATTAGAAGTGTCTTACAATTAAGTTGTGAGGTTACACTGAGTTGGCTGTAGTCATAGCTGTAGTTAAAAATTAAAACACCCAATTTCGGGCTTTATAATCAAAGGTTTTCGAATCCCTGTTCTGCCAGATTAATAAAAAAGCCCGACTTGTTCGGGCTTTTTTTATAGCTTAAATATT